>DRHF01000218.1 GCA_011049715.1 Desulfobacterales bacterium | reverse complement strand
GTTTTGGCATAATGAAAGGATGCGGATCGCTTTTGATGTTTATGGATGCAGATTATTCCGTGCCGATGGCGGATGTGGAAAAGGGGAGGAAGCTTATTGCGGATGGATACGATATCGCTATCGGTTCCCGTGCCACCGCCGATTCGAGGGTCATCCACCGTCAGATCTTATTACGTGAAATTTCCGCCAAGCTCTATACATTTATTCAGAATCGTTATCTCGGAATTCGATATAAAGATACACAATGCGGATTCAAGCTATTTAGAAATAAAGTGGCAACGGCGCTTTTTAAAAAACAAAAGTTAGACAGTGTGATTTTTGATCCTGAAATACTTTGGCTTGCAAAACAGCAACAGTTTAAAGTTGGAGAGTTTCCGGTCAGGTGGCGTCATGTAGAAAATTCGAGGATCCAGTACGACAGCCTAAAAAAGTCTCTGTTTGTTTTCCAAGAATTGTTTAGAATTAAAAGGCTACACAAAACGAATCACTATCCCCAATCAATTGGCCCTGATATCTGAACCTGTCGGTGGCACCCAGGCCAGACCGCCTTTAAAACCATAGGCACGGTAAAGATAGAAGATTTTTACCGGTTTTTCAGATGATTCGACCCGGAAAAAAGGCCCAGTTCGAAAGACAGGGACTTTTATTGGACCCGTCACCCGGTCGAAAACCTGATTTAATATCGTTTTATGGCTATCTATATCACTGGTCACCCCCACGGCATCCCAACCGATTATATCTTTATCCTTCCACCAGTAGTCATATACATTCGGTCTTTTCCATCTGTTGATGGAGACTGTCCGGGGTTGATTGGGCGTATAAAATGCCAATTCACTGGCAGTTTGATAGCGGAGACCAAAAAGAAAGGTCTTTTCCGGATTGGGCATTGTCTTTAACACCTCCCCGGCTTTTTTCCCCAGTTCCCGCCATCCTGAAATCTCATTTACCGTCCGATCCCATTTTGTCGGTATTGGAAAAATTGGCCATACCGCCTGGATCAGGATAAATACGGTAATGGCAAATGATGAACCAACAGCCCACGGCCAAATTTTCTGACCGATTGAGGGTTTTGTTTTTTTTAAGACCTTTTGTGAGTTACCACCAAAAAGAGCGGCTACCAGTATGGTTGCGGTAAAATATCCGGCGCCGGACCAGTTGCCATATACCCGGGTATGAAGGCTCAAAAGTGCAAACCCTGCGACCATCGGCAATGATGTTAATGTCAGATAGAGATAGATCCACTCCGATCTCCTGTGTCTCTTCGAAAAAACCAGGACCCATGCACCCAAAACAAGTAAAAACACCAGGGGGGATAATAGCGCTGCCTGAGACGCCACATAATTCAAGAAATATTTTAAATGTATTGAAAGTGCTTTATTGGCCCCTCCGATATATGCCACATGCCGTAGAGAATTCCAGTTATTAACAGCATTCCAATAGATCACCGGAAAAAACATAAGGGTTCCCAGGATGACACCCGTCCAGGGGCGAACACTTGTCAGCCGATTCCGATGATTTTGGGATAAAAGACCGAAAACAAGCACACCAGGTAGAAATATCACCATGGTATATTTGCTCAGCATACCGAATCCAAACCACACTCCTGCCATCAACCAATGGAACCATGTCCCCTTTTCGTAGGCACACGCCACGTGATAGCTGGCACCTGCCCACGCCACAGCCTGAAGGCTGTCCGGTGTTGCCAGAAGGCCTCCCACATTGAATGCCAGGATCGAATTTGCCAAAATTGCTGTGTTAAAAGCAGCTTTTGGCCCGATCCATTTTAGAGCAATCAGGAGCATATATGCTGAGACAGCTGTCATGGCGAGGACCGATGGCAGACGAACACCTGTCTCAGTTTGGCCAATGATGAATGTGGAAAGCCGAATGATCCATCCGGTCATTGGTGCTTGGTCATAATAGCCCCATGCCAAATGCCTCCCCCATTGCCAGTAGTTTGCCTCGTCGGGGGTCAACAAAAAAAACCCAGAGTATATCAGCCTCACTATGGCAAAAACGATAATAAAGCCCCAGGCAGCCCGGATATAGACGCTGTCGCGCTGTGAAATCATGGTGTTGAATTAATGTTTGGCATTTTCAAAGTCAAGCGAAATAAATGAAAATCCATGAGTCACATAGATTGTAACTGCCCATTTTTACTTGTAATTAAAGTTGCCAGTCCTCTATTGACATCATCTGGGAATAAAAATACGATACTGCCTGAATAAAACTATGTATTTATTATACACCCCAAAAACAAATCGATCTATCCGGTGAGGGATGGATCCGATCATCAGCCGGTCGCCGTTTACCCTGACGTATTAGACCGAACAAAAAATTTGAAGGCTATGAAAATCAACTCTATTCTTAACAGATATATCTTTTTTGAAATGATTCCCCCTTTTGTCATCAATCTCGCTTTTTTAAGCTTTATTTTTCTGATGACAAAGATTCTCGAAATTACCAATCTTATCGTCAATTACCGGGTCAGCTTACTGAATGTCGTCCTGATGCTGACCTATACCATGCCTTTTTTTTTAGAATTTATCATCCCCATGTCGGTGATGATGTCTGTTCTCCTTACTTTTCTTCGCCTCTCTGGAGACAATGAGATCCTGGCACTTAAAGCGGGTGGGGTGAGCATTTATGGTCTTCTCCCACCGGTATTTGTGTTTTGTGGGATTGGATTGGTATTAACCGGTTTTATGACAATTTATGGATTACCTTGGGGAAGATTATCGTTTAAGGAGCTGGCGTATAAAGTCGCCAGGGAGAATTTCGATATCGGATTGAAAGAACGGACGTTCAATACACGTATTGACGGGGTGATGCTCTATGTGAGTGAGGTGGACATAAAGAAAAAGCGTCTCACCGACGTTTTTATCGAAGATCAGAGAACAAAAAATATAGTGAGCACGGTGGTCGCACCGGAGGGGATGCTCTTTAGCGATCCTAAAAATCTTGCGTTTCATTTAAGACTTTATAATGGAATTATTAACAAGGTCAGCCTCGAGACCCGATCGGTGCATACAATCAATTTTGACACCTATGATATTCGTCTAGATATGAAAAAAGATCTGATGTCCGCAAAAAACCAACCGAAGGATGAAGAGGAAATGACCTTGACCGAGCTCAGAGCGTATTTAAGAAATGACACCAAAAAGGAGGCGCAATACTACCTCACTCTGATGGAATTTCATAAAAAGTTTTCGTTGCCCTTTTCATGTTTCGTCCTCGGATTGCTCGCGGTCCCATTGGGTATGCAAACCACCCGTGCGAAAAAATCATATGGTCTGGTCGTTGGACTGATGATGTTTTTTCTATATTATATGATGTTGTCTGCCGGTTGGGTCTTTGGAGAGGCCGGTGTTTATCCGCCACTGATCGGAATGTGGATTCCCAATGTGATTATGGGGAGTTTGGGCCTATTCCTTTTGATAAAAACTGCCCATGAGCGATCCATAAGAATCGATCTCTTTTTTAATTGGGCGAGTCGTTTAGTGTCCAGATTGGTCAGGGGATAGGTACAGGTGATCTCCCAAAAGATATTTTTTTGATATGTCAATCATTTATAGATATTTAATCCGCGAAATTTTTAAAATTTTTGGCATTGTACTGACACTGGTCATCGGCATATACGTTTTTCTTGATTTTATTGAAAAGATTGACAATTTCATGGAAGCCGGGCTGCCATTTTCAAAGGCTTTCATCTTTTTTCTCTTCAATATACCCTTTATAATCTCCCAGATTACGCCCATCGGCATTCTTTTGGCTGTTCTTGTGGTTTTTGGGTTGATGAGTAAGAACAATGAGATCATTGCACTAAAATGTGGCGGGATCAATATCTATTACCTGTTGAGACCTGTACTTACCATCGGGATTTTATCGAGTATTTTTCTTTTTTTTGTTTCTGACATCATTGTGCCGATCACGTCGGTCAAGGCCAACCGGATCTGGTATGGTGAAGTGAAAAAAAAGTATTCCGTCACATCCAAGGAAATGAATATCTGGATCAAAGGGAACCGATTGATTGTACACATCAATTATTATCATCCGGAAGACCGGGCTATTTTCGGAGTAACGATTAACAATTTTGATAAAAATTTCAGATTAATCCGAAGGGTGGATGCAAAAAAAGGGATTTTCAAGGATGGGAAATGGTATCTGTATCAGCTCCTGGAGCAGAACCTCAATCCGGAAACCGGGGATTATGTGGTTACCTTCCATGAGAATCGGGCCGAAAACCTCGAGTTTATCCCGGAAGATTTAAAGCGGGTCATTAAAAAACCGGAGGAGATGAGTTTCAAAGAGCTTTTCAGATATGTGCAAAAAGTCGAAGCAGAAGGATATGATGCAACGACCTACCGGGTAGATCTCCAGGCAAAAATCGCACTGCCTTTTATCGCAGTCGTCATGAGCATCGTCGGGACAGGTATTGCGGTTCGAAAAAAAATTAAAGGCGGTTTACCGATGGGGATTGCCTATGGTTTAGGGACGGCCTTTTTGTTCTGGGTATCTTACAGTTTTTGTGTATCCCTTGGATATGGCGGGGTACTGCCGCCGTTCCTTGCTGTTTGGGCGGCAAATTTCATTTTTTTATGTTTGGGTTTCCTTTTTTTGTTAAATGCTGAATAAAGGGCAAACGTTAACGATGATGCGCAGCCGACCTCACCCTTTGATCACTTTAATGTTCACTTTAGCCGATGAATCTCGCTAACCAAATACAACACGCCATGATGGGAGAGGGCGGCCCGGGTCGCTCCCTTTCATTGAGATCAATTTTATCTATGATTTCAATAGGATATGGAGCTATTGTTCGATGTAGACACACCCTGTATAAAGAGAATATTTTTCAAACAAAGAAGCTTCCCTGTGTGGTCATATCGATCGGAAATTTAACCGTTGGTGGGACGGGGAAGACGCCGATGACGATTCATTTGGCGAGAATGATCAGACGACTGGGATATCATGTCGGGGTGATCAGCCGTGGGTACCGGGGAAGCGCGGAGAAGATCGGGGGTGTGGTATGTGATGGCCGATCCATATTAATGGAGCCCGATATGGCCGGTGATGAGCCGTTTATGATTGCAAAAAAATTGAAATCCGTCCCTGTCCTGGTGGGGGAAAATCGATTTAAAGCAGGCATGCGGGCCATCCGAGAATTTGAGGTGGATGTTATTCTACTTGATGATGGGTTTCAGCATTTGAGGCTTGAGCGGGATGTGAATCTTGTTCTTTTGGATTGTAAAAGTCCCTTTGGAAATGGCCACTTACTGCCAAGGGGCACCTTAAGAGAACCGATTGGTTCACTATCTCGTGGCGATGTATTTGTTTTAACGCGGTATGATTCTTTCAAAGATACAACAATCAATATATCCAACCGGCTTCCCCCGGATAAACCGGTTTTTGTTTCATCGCACCGCCCGTTTGTTTCCCACATTTTCAAAGGCGGTGATGTCAGCGTCGAGAGCGATTTGCCAGAATCATTTGCAAATAATTCTGGCTTCTTAAAAGGTCATCCGGCGGTTTGTTTCTCAGGTATCGCCAGAAACGATGACTTTATGCATACAGTGAAAAATATTGGTTGCAAAGTGACACGATTTTTCAGTTTTCCTGACCATCATCGGTACTCGGAACAAGATCTTAATAAAATAGCCACTGCCGCCAAACTCACAAACGCTGAATTTATCCTCACCACTGCGAAAGACCTTGTTCGTATTCCGAAAAGGATTAAATGGCCTTCTGATTTTGTGGTGATCGATGTGAAGATTTCTTTTGGAGATGATGGGGACCCTTTCAACGGATTTATACAAAGCCGAATTGAAGGGTTTAAAAAGAAAACCAACGACAAGCATTACTAATGCGATTCTTTTTTTTGCTCCTCCTGAGAGGTGTAGCGTAGCTTCTCAAAGACATCAATTTTTTTGAAAACAAAATATTGCTTTATATAGAGGGTTGTCAAAACAGCCAGATAACTACCGGCAATGACATCACTTGGATAGTGACTCCCTATAAATACCCGGCTGGCTCCCACCAAAGCGGCGACAGAAAAATATAAAAACCATCCCTTGGGGAGGAGAAAAAAGAGTGCCGTTGCCAAGGCAAAAATAGTGTTGGCGTGTCCGGAAGGAAATGACCACATGTCCGAAGAGAACTCAAAAAAAGCAAAACCGTAATAATTGTCTTTGAAAAGCAAGATCGGTCGCGTACGGCCAAAGAGGAACTTAAAAATATCGGTAATCACCCCTGAAATTGCAATCGATAAAAAAATGAATAAAAAGGAGTGGTAGACTTTCATCACATATCTTTTTTTGGGTTGAAGGCCGGGAATAAAGCTTAAAAGTCGCAGGATGATACATAAAATGCCAAAAGGAATCAGATAAACAGCCGAGTTGCCAAGGGATGTAATCACTCTGAAAAAACGATAGACCCTTTGATCAAATGTTTTGACATAGGTGGCAATTGACGGGTCCGCGTATCCGATAAGAAGTATACAAGATGCAAAAATAAAGATTCCGACCCATAATAACCGTATTTCAATGTGAGAAGACAGACGCCAGTCGGCTTTTCGATTCTGCTTTTGAACCGGCGGGTGTTGAGAAAAAGAGGATTCTGTCATTTTAATGTACCGATGCGGACGCTTTGAGTCGAAATGGTGAACGTATTCCCCATCCCGCTTGAAAGCGGGTCAGCAGTTTTTTTCAAATTAACGCTCTTGAACGCTAAACAGCCGCAATACCATCCATTTTCCTTTTGAGTAATTGAACCCCTTGATCGTTTCAAGGGGGACAAAGTCGATTTTGGCCTGTTGGGCAGCTTTTTTAAATTCGCTTTCATATTTGTCACCGATCAATGCCAACCCATTTTCCGGATTTTCTCTAAGATGCTGAACCGCTCCGGCTGGGGTTGTTAATTTTGTTTCGGTACCCATCAAAAAAACAAGGCTCGGTTCCCTATAGCCGACCGATGCCAACACGTGATTTTTATTTTGATTGTGTTTTTGTACTAGGGAAACAACGCTTCGGCTGATCCATGGACCTTTAAGATCGGCAAAAATAGAAGAAAATGCGGGTGCGAACACCAGGGCGCCGCCCACCACCCCACAGACGGCGGCCAGTTGAAATTTTCCTGTCTTCCAGAAATGACGTGTGCATGCAAAGATAAAAAACACACCCGCAACGGCCAGCATGCTCCCCCCAAAAAGCTGTTGATTTAAAATCAAAGGCAAAGCGGTCAAACCGATACAAAGGGTGAACCCAATCGCAACCCACAACGTCAAGGGGATCCATTTTATGATTGGAGATAGATTCGTCGGGTATTTAATCCATTCTTTAGGGTTCAAAATAAAGTGAGCGGTGAGCAGGGAAATTGCGGGAAAGGTTGGTAGGACATAATGGGGAAGTTTTGTCGGAATGATTTCGAACATCAGCCAAAAGGGGACAATCCATGCCAAACAAAATCGAATCGATCGGTTTGATCGGTTTTTCCAGCTGGGCCAGATCGCCCAGAGCGCATACACAGACGAAGGCCAAAATAGGGCGCTAAAAAGCAAAATGTAATATCCCGGTGGTGCACCGTGGGATTCCTGGCCTGAAATCAGTTTGGGTATCAGATCAGAAAAAAGGGCGCCTTTGATAAAGGCACCCTCGGTATTGATGCTGATTGCTATAAACCACGGCAGCACAATAATTAACAGCAGCAGAAGCCCCTTTGCTGGATGGAGCCGATGAAAAAGGAGATAATTTTTATCTGACACCATAAGGGTCAAAAGCGTCATCAATGCGATGATAAAAGCAATCGGCCCTTTTAGCAAAATTCCAAGGCCGCAAGCTGCCCAAAATACCATCGCTGTCATCATACCTGTATCCTGATTTTTTTGAGTGCCAAGGTAAATCTTTCCTAGTGCCCCCTGCATCAATACAATGGCCAAAAGAAGAACCGCATCTGTTTTTGCCAGATGGGCTTCGACGGTCAACAACAGGCTTGAACTTAAAATAGCAGCACCCAAGAGGGCGGTTTTTTTGCTGAAGAGTGCCTGGCCAAAAAAAAATGTCATTAATACAGCCAGTGTCGCACCGATAAAAGATGGCAGTCGATATGCCCAAATGCTCGAAGATTCTCGGCCTACTGTCAAGGCTGCCGATGCAGCTTGCAGCCAGTAGATTCCGATCGGCTTTTTATGACGCGGGGTCTGTTGAAAACGAATATCCACGAAGTCTCCACTCTCTAGCATTTGCCGACTGGCCTGGGCAAAGCGGGACTCATCCCGATCCGTCGCCGGAAAGCTGCTGATGCCCGGGAGATAGTAAAAACAGCTTAGGAGGATCAAGACCACATAGGGCTTCCATCCGCTTTCGATCGAACTTAGAAACGACTGAATGATAGAAAATAATCGGGTCAATTGTTTTACTCTCCCTCCGAATGCCCGCCGGGCCTCATCACAAACAGCTCCGCATTTTTCCCCGGGGAATCTATTGATGTGGTAAGGTTTTTTTCTCGCGAAAAATCAGATAAAGATTCCGGCTATAGATTAATATCCCTGTCGATTGACCGAGGATGAAGACCGGGTCACGCCGGTGAATCGCATAAAGTAAAAGCAGAAAAGATCCTGCCACACTGAGATACCAGAATATAATAGGGACCACGCTTTTACCGGCTTTTTCACTGGCAATCCATTGGACTAAAAATCTTGCGGAAAAAAGGAGTTGTGCGAGAAAGCCGAGACCCAACCAAAAGGTGTTCATAAATTTTTTTCCTCCTCTTGTAACAATGACGATGATTTTACTTCTGGAAACGTCATGCGGGACCGCATCCATCTGATGGCGAAAGTATCTGCTATCCCTACCCAGAGGCGATTGTTGATCCCATATTTGGTTTCCCCAAATTTTCTAGGGCGATGGTGTACGGGCATTTCAATAATTTTAGAAAAACCTCTCATCCGGACCAGCGTTGGCAAAAAACGGTGCATCCCCTTGAATATCGGGATATTTTCGATACAGTGATGGCGAAAGACCCTTAAAGAACAGCCCACGTCCTTGACGTGGTCCCGGGTGAGCCGGTTTCGAAAAGAATTTGCCACATACGAAGCCATTTTCCGGAGAAAAGTATCTTTCCGTTTTATCCGCCAGCCATTTACCATATCTGCATCCTCATCTTTTAAGCGGTTAATCATCGCGGGAATACTTTTTGGATCATTTTGACCATCTCCATCCATGGTCACCAGAATTTGCCCACGGGCTGAAGTGAATCCAAGGGCAAGTGCGGCAGACTGGCCGTAATTGCGGGTGAGTGAAATGAATTGATGGCAGCCGTCTTTTCGGTTAATCTTTGCTAATTCATCGAGGGTCGTATCCGTTGATCCGTCATCTATCCAGATACATTCCCAAGACGTTGAGAGCGTGTGCAACACATTTGAAATCTCTTCTGCCAATGCAGCCACATTTTGGTCTTCGTCCTTTACCGGAATGATAATCGACAATTGCAGATCGTATCGGGTTGCAGGTTCAAATCTCATCTTAAAATCTTTTTTTGAATCACCAAATATCAATGATGCAATTCATTGCTTTTTAGGCCGTCCATATAAAAAGACGATATGAATTACAAATGAAAAGATGACAGGATTCAATGCCGGTTCGAAAGCCCCGCGTCCAATGTTTCAATGAGCATCTGAGGTAACTGATGCTTGATAACGGCGCGCCTCCATCGATTGATATATCGCTCTGTTAACATTTTTCTATTTTTATGAGTGATACGGGCTTTGTCAAAATCGATAAGAAAAACGCGGTTGGCATGATCGATAAGAATATTTCCCGGGTGCAAGTCAACATGGAGAATCCTATGATCGATCAGAATGGCAATCTGTTCAATTATATTTTCCATCACGGTATCGGTACGACCCTCATTGTCACAGGCGATTTTTGCAAGCGTTTGTTGTTCCTCTATTTTTCTGCTTACCAGCCATCCTTTATAAAACAGCCCGCCTTTAAAAGCGTATGCAATCGGTTCCGGGACACTCACCCCGATCTGTCTTGCTTTCTGCAAGATTTTAAACTCAGTTTCGCCACGCGTCCGTCCCCATCTCAAATACCGTTGCTTCAAGAAATATCGAATAAACCCGCCCCGGGTGTAGTGCTTGACAACCACAAATCCTATCCCTTTCAGATGGGAAATGGTGACCGAACTTCTGCCAATAAGACCTGGGCCCAGTGTTTTGACCGGTATTCTGAAAAGCCGGGTCAAACATTTTAGTTGCTGATTCGTGAGTTCCAAAGTGGACCCTACGGTAAAGGAAGCGTATTTTTGGGTTGAGCGTTCTGACACCATACGGATCACAAACCCTTTTATAAATCTTTCCCTGTTTGCGGGGATCGATCGATTCTATTTTTTGATCGATATGTCAATTGTCAGAAAGGACCTCGGGGCCTGTTTTTAACTTGACACCTTATCGGGATGTTGAC
>DRHF01000217.1 GCA_011049715.1 Desulfobacterales bacterium | reverse complement strand
ATGAAATGACATTACATAAAAGCAGTCACAAACCCAAAAAGAAACTGACAAAGAGTAAAGCAAAAAAGATCCTTAAGGATAAACAGGTCCGGGGAAAGGCGTTGAGCAAAAAGCAACGAGGATTTTTCGGGGCGGTCGCGTCAGGGAAGGCCAGGAAAAAGGGAGGTTAATATGAAAGAATTTGATTGGGATAAATCTTTGTGGAAAACCAATGAAGTGAGAAGAGACGCTGCTTTTTTAAAAAGGTTGGCTAAGTGGATACTTAGGCTATCCGGGAATGTTAATGTCGCCCAACGATTGAATGTGATAGCTATAAAATTAACCAAATAAGGCCCCAAGGGTTAAGAAAGGAAAATAATGGGTGAAGTCCTTCGACTTCATGATGTAGTAGCTCAATGTCCACATTGCGAGGACGATAGATGGTATATTCATGTTGATGGATTTGGCGATACATTTAAGAATGTCACGGGCCATGAATGTATTTCATGTGGTTTTAAAGTCGATATAAAAATTGAAGTTGTGAGAGAAGAATAAATGCCCAGAGAACAAATCATAGATACCCGAGGGGAAATGACAGATGGGTAAGGTTGTCCCTATTACAGATCCTTATGGTTTAGAGCAAGTCATTGATGAGCTCGTTAAGGCATTCAAGGCAGGAAAGATCCTTGACATTGCATTGATTTACAGACAAAGAATGTCGAAAGATGATCCTGAATTATCGAAAGATGGCCGCAAGATTTTTTCAACTTCCGTCTTTCATTGGGAATGTGACCAATTTCCATATATGGTACTCGGGATGATCGAGAAATTGAAGCAATTTGTTTTGGAAGATCAAGAACATGAAATAATTGAAGAAGATGAAGATGATTAAATGCCCAGACAACAAGTCATAGACACCCGTGAGGAGATCACCGAGGAATCGCTGCTAATCGAGGCCAGAGAGCGTATGGATGACTCTCTTACCTATGAGCAAGAGAACCGGAGTGAGGCGGAGACCGATCTCCTTTTCAAGTTAGGTGGCCACAATCAATGGCCGGCCCATATCGTGGAGGATCGGTTACATAAGCAAAGGCCCATCCTGACGGTTAATAAACTTCCGACCTTTTCGGATCAAGTTATAGGGGAAAGTAGAGTCAACAAGACAACAATCAAGGTTCGACCAACCGGCAAAGAAGCCTCAAAAGAAGTTGCTAAAATCCTGGATGGCCTAATTAGAAACATTCAAAAAGAAAGCAAGTCTGATTCTGTATATCAATGGGGGCTCCAATGTGCCGTAGACTCCGGCCTGGGGGCCTGGAGGATAATCGCAGACCATTTTGATGATAATGCATTTGAGCAGGAAATCAGGATTGAACGAATCAGCAACCCATACACCATTTATTGGGATCCTAAAGCGCAAGACCCCACTCACAAAGATGGAAGATATCTATTTATTACCGATTTAATCTCTAAAAAAGAGTTTAAAGCACGCTATCCTGGTAAAGAGCCCTCGGACCTCCCAAAACAAGGCATCGCGGACGATCTCAAGTTTTGGTTTCAAGAGGAAGACGTAAGGATCGCTGAATATTGGGTTAAAAGACCAATGAAAAAGCGGATTTATCTTCTGAGCGACAACCGAGTGGTGAGTGGAGAACCCTGGGACGCCGTAAAAGACGATTTGAAGGAAAAAGAGGAAATTTTTCATATTGTGGATGGAATCCCTGAGGTTGGACCAGCCCCCGGAGATGAAGAAGAAGTGGTGCTCAACGAAGTTCCGGAGATCGTGGATGAACGGACCGTGGAATCTCATCAGGTTGTATGGTATCTCATTGACGGCACTCAGATCATCGATGGTCCGCACGTTTGGCCAGGGAAATATATCCCCGTGGTACCGGTGCAGGGCAAGGAAATCAATATCAATGGGAAAAAGCATTTGAGGGGTATTATCCGCAACGCTCGGGACCCCCAGGCCATGTATAATTATGAGAGAACAGAGGAGATTGAGCGGGTTGCAATGGGAAAAATGCCCCCGATGATAGCGACTGTCGAACAGATGGAAGGCCATGATTGGAATAATGATCAGAATGATGCCGTTAGGATTTATAATCACAGACAGCAACAACCTCCACCCTTTCCAACTATCCCCCCGCAAGCATCGTCTGGCAATATTGCGCAATCAGCCCAAGCCAACGATGAATTAAAGGCGACTACAGGCATATTTGATGCATCCCTGGGAGATCAAAGCAATGAACAGAGCGGAATTGCCTTACAAAGGAGACAGGTCCAATCCAGCATTGCCAATTTTGAATATCATGATAATGCGACCAGGTCTAAGGAACACACAGGAGACATCCTGGTGGACCTAATCCCCGAAATCTACGACAATGAACGGTCAATCGTTGTTATCGGAGAGGACGATTCAGAAGGATTTGAAACAATCAACGAGAAGGTCTTTGACAAGGAAGGCAATCAGACCCATATCATAAATGATCTATCCATTGGTAGATATGCCGCAGCGGTATCGGTTGGACCATCGTTTTCAACCCAGCGAGTCGAAACGGCAAACAACATTCTGGAGGCTGCCAGGCAGATACCTCTCCTGGCTCAAATAGGGGGTGACATACTTGTCAAAAACCTGGATTTCAAGGGAGCTGACGAACTGGCCGAACGCATGCGAAAAACCCTCCCTCCGGGGTTAACAGAGCAGGATGACGACAAGGGAGGCAATTCTGGCGGAGATGAAGAGAATGAGCCTCCGGATCCCGAAACCATTAAGCTGGGCCTGGAGATCAAGGGCAAGGAACTGGACAATCAGAAAAAACAGATCGAATTACAGAAAACCGTCCTTGAATTAAAGCAAGGCATGGAAGAAATGAAAACCAATATGAAAAGCATCGCAGAGGGTGCCGCTTCGGGGGCAGTTCAGCAGGTTTTACAGCAGCTTGGAGTAGGGGAGGT
>DRHF01000216.1 GCA_011049715.1 Desulfobacterales bacterium | reverse complement strand
TGTCTGTGGGTCAAAGGGCGGCTTGCAACCTTTATTGCCGATGATAAATTCGTAACCGGCTTTTAATAAGGCGTCAACACTTTCCCAGCTTAAAAATTCACCATCTGCACGCAGTAAAACCTCCTGGACGCAGCCAGGAATATGAGCTTGGATTTTAGCTACAAAAGCAGCTGCCTCTTTGCCACTAACCGTATCTCCCTTGCGAAGCTTACCCATAAGATATTTCCTGGTTTCACAAATAAAACACAAAATGGGACGATAACCCTTTTTACCCCGGTTCTTCGTATTATGGCCCTTACGGCCGCCTTGCTGATTTCCATACAGGGTTTCAACCGTTGTATCCGCATCAATACGAATTTTAAAATAACAAAGCCCGCCCTGTTGCCAAACACGTTCTCACAATTTGCTCATTAGATTCAGCAATGAGTTGGCCTGGTTTATCCCTAAACTGTCTACATAGCGCCAAAAAGTGCTGGCTACTGGCAATTGAGTTAATCGAAAAATTCCGCAAAGCATAGCATCCAATCGAACATAGGTAAAATGCCATATGCGGTTAAAACCGATAAACAGTCCGCCTGAGGCGGATTAGAATGCCGATCATCATAGAATAATGGCCCAGCTTGGGCTTGCGACGGGGCGATTGATAAGTGAAGTTAAAAATTTCTTCAAATTTGACCAAATCGAAAAATTTCACCAATGCCAAAAGCCCGCCAAATGGGCTTAGCTGCTCAGAACAAGTCTCAACTGGCGTTGAAGCATTGATTTTTCTGGTCTCAGCGGTGTTTTTCTTAAACCCTTTACCTATGCGCTTTTTCTTGCTATACTTTTTTCGTTGTTTTACCATCTGGGTACCTCCTGTTTTATGGATTGTTTTTGTCGACATCCCATTATAACAGGATTCCCAGATGGTTTATCTATTTTTTACCTCATTACGTGCAAAATTCAGGTATTATAATTGAAAACCCGCGTCGGACCTTGAAGGTGGGCTGGCAGAATCTATATCCGTACCAATACAGCAAAGACATTCATGGGCATGGACCCCTTTTGGGTCTTGACATCAAACTGATTCGGGCCGTTGCGGAAGAACTTGATTATGACCTGGTATTTATGCGAATCATATGGGAAAAGCTGTTACAGAAGCTGAGAAACGGGCAGCTGGATATGGGCCTCAATGCCATAAAGCTGCCTGAACGCGAACAGGATTTTTGGATTAGCGATCCTGTCCGAAGAGAGACGACGGTCCTTTATGTCAACCGCCACAACCAGCACCCATTTTCATTTAAGACCGTGAACAGTTTATTGGACTTTGTCAAAAAGAACAACATGAAGCTGGGTGTGACAAAGGGGTTTATGTATACCAACGACACCATCAATCTTTTCATCAAAGATCCGAATAATTCAAAATATCTTCTCCCTGCTGACGAGGATGCCACCGGCTTCATCAACCTGATCAATAAGAAAGCCGCCGCCATACTTATTGACCGAACCGTAGCGTCCGCTCTCATCTTTGAAAACAATTGGTCAAACGATGTGAAGCGCTATTATCCCCTTAAATTCGAAACAAAGAACATCCATTACATACTCAGCAAGAAGTCGGTGAGCCAAGAAACCGTGAAAAAACTCAACGCTGCCATAAAGAAACTTAAACAAAGCGGTGCCTATTCAAAAATAATAGTAGGTTATCTATTCCCGGTCATGCTGAATGTCACCGTCAATACCTGGTGGTATTTTTACATCGTCGTTATAGGGACTCTGGCCTATTCATTACACGCTCTCAAGCTTGCCATTGCCGAAAAGTACAGTCTATTGGGGTCGTTTATTTTTGTCTCCATATTCGCTCTCGGCGGAGGGACGGTGCGCGACATCATGACGGGTTCCTATCCGGTTTTTTTTATGAAAGAGCCTCTTTATTTGTATATCGTCATTGGCACAACACTGGCGGTTTTTTTTATCACATACATTTACAGCTGGTTTTATCGTTCAACGGGAAATTGGTGGCTTATCCTAAGGATTCGTTCTATCAGCAAAAAAACGGTGGACTTTTTTTCCAACTACGTTTTCATGATTGTGGACGCCATGGGGCTTGCGGCGTTTACCGTGTTTGGCGTCATTGCCGCTCTAGCGGCAAAAGCGTTCCCGTTGGTTCTCTGGGGTCCCATCTTGGCGGTTATAACCACATCAGGCGGCGGCATAATTTGTGACATAATGCGAAATGACGATCAGCCTGCCAGCATGAAAGATAATTTTTACCCTGAAATTTCAGCTATCTGGGGATTTATTTTAAGCCTTATGATTAATTTTATGGTAAGAAGCGCCAACGCAAACGACATTTTTACGGCCGTAGTTATCACGGTTATCGGCACCTTTCTGACACGTCTTCTGGTAATTTACTTGAAAATACCCAGCCCAAGCTTTGCTATTTTTAAAATATCCCGTTTCAGGCACAAGAAAACCTAAGTATCTATTGGCAAGGACAAGGGGACCCTTTGATATTTTAATATATAACGTTCTTTACAAAGTATTCTAATTCTCTTTTCACCTGCAAAAGGAACTCCTTTGGGATGTGACCCCCATGACCTCAGCATCCAGATGTCTACAGCGGCTGATTCTTGAAGAACTAGATGGGTTTAAGGGGTAGCTCTACCCAAAATCCCTCGATTTTCTCTCCTTGTGGCAAGATCAAGCACCTGGGTCACTGTCTTAGCATCTGCGCCCTTCCAAATCCCGCCTCAGGCGGGAGCCTCATTTTTAGCCACCCAGTTGCCTCCACAACATCATGAGGTTGAATTTGGCTTGACACACAAGACCGAATACCCTATAGTTTGCCCTCAAAAAAGGGACTTCTTATCAGCTAATCACCTCCTGACCCATCACAGGCCTTCGCCACAACTTGGAACCTGAAACTTGAACCGCGGTGGCCGGATACGGGTCTTGTAAGGCAATGCCCTACAAGACAATCAGATAAAGCCCTACAAAAAAATCAGCCAAAGCCTGACAGACACATCAAATTCTCTCCTGTATAATTATTCAATAACCAATGACCTTTTGATTCGATGGAGGTTGCTCAGGAAAATGCGTTCGCATTCGCGAAAGCCGCTACAGGCCCTATTCTCGGTCGTGTCTCTTTGTTAATTTTAGCATCAATGGTGGGCCCCTATCACATGTTTTATAGTTTGCCCTCAAAAAAGGGATTTCTTATCAGCCCAGTGCGGTTCATACAGAAAAACAACAGGATCACATCGTAATTACTAATTATTGGCGACTGTCGGAATCGGTTCTATTTGGAGTAATGCGAAAGTAAAAGGCGACAAGCTATTCAGCAATTAAACAACGACACCGTCAGGGCTTTTGGGGTCCATTGGAATATTGTTTTACAACCGATTGGGATGAAAACAACAGGATCAGGTCCCTGTGAAATACGCTTCGCGTTTTGTTGAACAAATTTCACGGGATAAATAAGGATTAAATCGTTCTGCAGAATTTATTGGAATAACTCTTGAATCTCGGCATAATTTTTTAGAAAATATTTTCGTTTTATAAGGGTAATAGAGGGGATCTTTTCTGTATATCAACAATGTTCGGCGGAAAATCCGTCCGACATAGCAAACAAATGCAGGTTTTGCAGCCTCAGGCCGCTCATCTCTCAGAAAGGAGTTTCTTATGCCTAAGATAAACGTGCATGGTTTGAACATGTGCTACGAATTTGCAGGGGAGGGAACCCCCACTGGTCCTGGTTTCCGGGTTGGGTGGCGATCACTTGGGGTGGACGGAGACCCGGGTGCCTGCCTTTGTAGCAGCAGGGTATCGCTGTCTCATGTTTGATAATCGGGACGCGGGCCAGACAGATGAGAGTTCGATCCCCTCCTATACCATCCAACAGTTTGCAGACAAATTGAATGAGGAGGGCAAACATGCGTTTTTATCCTTGTGGTAAATCCCATTCCACCATTCGACCGTTACATTCGGTTCTTGTCTTTTCATTGGTCTTGATTCTCTTCCTGACCCTCTCCTGGACCTTTGTCCCCATCGGTGCCCCAGGTGCGGAACAACAGCCTGCTTCCGGGGAGATCTCACCGCCGCCCCTCACCATTGATGCCATGAAAGAGAGAATAGAGGCGGTAAAACAGGCTCCCAGCCTGTCAGAGGAGTCGAAA
Source organism: Desulfobacterales bacterium (assembly GCA_011049715.1). Taxonomy (GTDB): domain Bacteria; phylum Desulfobacterota; class Desulfobacteria; order Desulfobacterales; family UBA2156; genus UBA2156. The sequence continues at coordinate 59,314 of DRHF01000216.1, read as the reverse complement.
CAGCGAATCATTGGTTTTTATGAGAAGGCCATAGCGTCGTTAGAGCGCCGTGAAAAGGCAATGTTCCAGGCGGCTGAATATGACCAGGCGCTTAAAGAGGCGCCAAAATCCCGGGATCCGGCCGAAAGCGCGCTGACACCCGTGCGCGCCGCAGCAATCCAACAGAGGGCAAAGGCTATGGTCCTGACGGACATCGAAGGACAAATCGCGGGATTCCAGGCACAGCTGGCTCTTGAGCAAACCAGCCTCGAAATGGCGAAAAAGAAACTCGAGGATGCGATGAAGCGACCCGCAATGCTGCGAAAAACCATGGCCGTCTATGAGCAGGAGCTTTCCGATCTTGAAAAGAGGTTGGCCGCCCCCAAGTCAACGGATGCCCCCCCCCGTGTCATCCGGGCCAGGCGAACCAGTTTGCGGGCCCGGAGCAAGGAGCTTAAAGCAGAACTGACCGCAGCCGAAAAAGAAGCCGATCTCAGCAGGCGTGAGTTGGCTATCGCCCAAGATCGGCAGGCCTTTACCGCCCGGAAAGTGATACGGCTCGAAAATCTCATCAAGACCTGGGAAGACGTTAAGGAGTATCGGCAAAGCGACGCGGGATTTGTTGAACTGCGCCAGACTCAGGCAATCCTCCAACAGATGGACAAGGAGTCCTGGCCAAAACAGGCAGACTTCCTGCGTGAGCTCGCAAACGGCAATCTGACTTTATCAAAGACCCTTATCGAGCTGGGTGAAAAGGAGACAGAGGCCAAAAAGGTCGCCAAACTACTGGAGACCCGCCTGAGCCAGATCCAGAGAGACTTTGCCCTTACAAAAAGGCGAACAGAATTGATGGGCCTCTCCAGGGAAGCGGGACAGCTCCTCCGCTCCCGCAGGAGCACGCTTTTGACCAGTCGTGCTGATTCCGACGTGGCCCGGGATCGCCGCAAGAAAATCCTTCGCGTAAACCTGACCCACGATGACCTCTTGCAGGCACGCCAGGATTTTCTCGTCCTGAAAAACAAGATCTACACCCAGTTGGACGACCTTGAACCATCCCTGACGAAGGATCAAACCCACCTATTGACGACCCAGGCGTTTTTGTCGCTGGAGAGCCGAAGGAAACTGTTTGAAGAAACGGGAAGCGGCTATATCAAATATCTCAAGCTGCTCAATGCCCAGGATGCAGCTCAAAAGAAGATGGATGCCCTCTCCGAACAATACCGTGGTTTCATCAACCAACGTCTGCTTTGGGCCCGGAGTTCCGATCTGGTAAAATCAGCCGACATCAAGGCAACAGGAAAGGCCCTGGGGTGGCTGGCAAACCTTTCCCATTGGGGCAAACTTGCCAGGGATTTTAAACTATCGGTAAAGCAGGGGCCGGCTGTCTGGGGGATACTCCTGATCGCCCTTGTGGTTCTGATTGTTTTGCACCCCCGCCTTGATCGTCGAATCAAGGAAATCAATCAGTTTGCAGCACAGCCCTCAACAGCTACGATGGCCGGAACACTTGCGGCAATCGCCTTGGCCCTGCTGCGGGCGGCGGGGGTTCTGTTCATCATCTATCTGGGCGCCCGAAATCTCTGGCATCTGCAGACCGCTCATAATTTCACACGCGCTTTCTGTTCAGGAATTTCCTCAACGGCTGTGGCAGCCATTTTTCTCGGTCTGATTATCCAGATCTGCAAACCCGGTGGTGTGGGTAGAACCCATTTCCTCTGGAATGAGGGCGCCTGCAACCAGTTTCTACGGTCTGCCAAATCTCTTCTTTATAACTTTATCCCCCTTCTTTTCTTTGTTATTTTTATACAGAATGGACCACAGGACCTGGATTACCGCAACAGTCTTGGCCGCCTCCTTTTTGTCTTGTCGATGATCCCCTTGGGTTTTGTTCTGGCTCGCGCCCTGAGCAAGACCGGCCCTCTGGCACAATCGATCAGCGAGAAAAATCCCGACGGCAAGTTGAACAAATACCGACGGGGCTGGTCGGGGGTGATTGTGGCCATTCCCTTTCTCCTCATGACCCTTGCCATCCTGGGTTATTATTTTACCGCCTATGAACTGGGCAAACAGTTCGGAAACACTGCCTGGCTTTTTTTCATCCTGATAGTTGTAGATGCCGGCATGCACCGGAGTCTGTGTTTGGCCCAGGTAAAAATCGCCGTCCAGAAGGCCGAGGCTGAACGGGAAGCAGCAGAAAAAGATGAGACTGAACCGACCCAAATCTCCCCGGAAGACGATGTGCGGCCGGTGACGGAAATCGCCGCACCCTCTATGGATGCTGAGAAGATAACTGAACAGACCTTACTGGTGATTCGATCCGTTATCCTGGTTGCTGCCCTGATCGGGATCTGGCTGATCTGGGCAGAGACAGTCCCTGCCTTCCGTTTTCTGGACAAGGTACATCTTTGGGAAAATCAGATCGGCGTTGACAAGGCTGGAAAACCGGTCATGGTCCCCGTGACCCTTCCCAATCTCATCATCTCCCTGTTGATCTTTGCCGGGACCATTATCGCGGTACGGACCGTTTCGGGGTTGCTCGAAGTCCTCATCCTCAAGGGGTCAAGCCTGGACGCTGGCAGCAGGCACGCCTTCGGGCTGATATCCCGCTACGCGGTCTTCACAATAGGCGTATTTTTTGCCTTGAGCGTCATCGGCATCGGCTGGAAGCAATTTCAGTGGCTTGCAGCGGCCATGACCGTAGGGTTAAGCTTCGGGCTAAAGGACATCTTTGCCAATTTTGTATCCGGCATTATTATCCTTTTTGAAAGACCCATACGTGTGGGTGATACGGTGACCGTAGGGAACGTAAGCGGTCGTGTCTCACGGATACGCATCCGTTCAACCATGATCACCGACTGGGACCGCAAGGAAGTGATCGTCCCCAATATGGCATTCCTTTCCGAAAAGATCACCAACTGGTCCCTTTCAGACAACATAACCCGGGTGGTCATTGAGGTGGGCATCGGTTATGGTTCGGATTCAGCCAGGGTCCAGGAACTCCTGCTTCAGATTGCAAAAGAGAATCCCAGGGTCAAAGAGGATCCCGGTCCCAGCGTGCTCTTCACTGCGTTTGGTGCGGATTCGCTTGACTTCAAGCTGCGTGTTTATGTTGACATGTCTGACATGACCAAGGCCCGGACCGAGATTCGTCATGAGATCAACAAGACGTTTAATGAAAACGGCATTGAAATCCCCTTTGCCCAGCGCGATACTCATCTTGACACCAGTGCCGGGCCACTGGACATCCGCCTGGTGGATAAGGAGGATAAGCGCTGACAAGTATAGTGGGTACCCCTTTTTGTAACCGTTCACAGGTTCAGGTCTGCCCGCCATCGCTCTCGCTCAGGCGAGGCGGGCGGAGTTCAACGTTCAGGGTTAAGGACAGGGACGGCATTGAAGACTCGAAGTTCTCGTTAAAAATGCTCGATTCCCCAAATAATTGCCAATTTGGCTTCAAATTTTTGGATTAGGCCTTATGAAGCTGACACTTTTCTCGTAAATAAAGACAACAGGGTCACCCATTAAAGGGCGAGTCCCTCCAATACGAGGGCGGGCAGGCAGAGAAAAAACACTTCTCCCTTAAAAAATGCCCTCTTTTTTCGCTTGGCTCTTTATTTCGATCCAGTACGGCATCGTTTAATGGCACTTTCCTCACGCCCGATAATTTCATGGTTTTGGCTGTGAACTCTGGGCTGCACCGGTATCTTTTAACAACTTCTCGATGACCTGCCTGAATCTGGCCATAGGCTGAGCCCCCCTGACTATTGTGCCGGTTATCGTTTCCCCAGATCCGCTTTGACCAACGAAGAACGACGGTGTTCCGCGGACCCCTGCCTTGGTACCCTCGGCAATCTCTTTCTCTATTCTGTCGGCGTATTTGCCACTTTGCATGCAATTCTTAAATCTATCGCCATCGAGACCAATTCCCTGCGCGTATCGGTTCAGCGCAGGCACAGAAAAATCTTTAGAGTTCTGGAAGAGCGTGTCGTGCATCTCCCAAAACCTGTCTTGCTCCCCAGAGCAATAGGCCGCCACATGACCCTTCTTCGCCTGGGGGTGCAGACTGGCGATGGGAAAGTCACGGAAAACGTATCTGAGCTTACCGGTGTCAATGTACTCCTTCTTAATGATAGGAAATACAGTCGAGAAATGGCGTTTGCAATACGGGCATTGGTAGTCTGAGAACTCAACTATCGTGATCGGGGCATTTTCTTGCCCGAGGCTCGGTTTGTCCAAGACACTCACCTCGGCAGTTATGCTCGATGGTCGTCGACCCCGCACGGCACCTTGAAGAATTGCTTTGATCTCCGCCAGATCTTTCCTGATTTCAGCCACCTCCTTGCGCAGGTAGGCAATCTCTTCCTCCACCCCTGAGTGGCTTGTGTCGATCCATACCAAAGGTGCGGCAACGATCACAGCCAGTGTCAGCCAGATGGCAGTCCTAAATTTCAATTTGGCTCTCATAAATCCTCCTTGTGTGCCAGATCCACTGGTTCTTGTGCCGAAATTGTATTTTTTCCAATGCTATGCCTTACATTTTAAATGGAAATAAAGCGAGAAATAATAGTCGCTATTTACACTTTTAAGCTTTCACATACGACGCGTTTCTGAGATAATGTTTCAAGTCAAGAAATCGTTACACTACTGGTAGCGATTGGGTTTATGTTATTCAATATGTTCACAAGGTTGTTTGACAAGACGTTTTGATAAAAGCGGTTCACCCCCTTTTTGAACTGACGCTGTTTTACAAGTTTTTCTTTACGATGAGAAACGATTTTTTCTCTTTGTCCGTTATGGCATTGCTCTAGTGTCACATAATCGATACCTGAATGCAAATGTTCTTTGTTATACCATGTGAGGACAAGGGGACAACGTTGTTTCTTTGTTGATAAATTGGAAAGGGCGGAGTAATATTGAGGCGGTTGAAGAGCCACTATAAATCAAAGTGCCTATCACAGGAGGCTAATTATGAAAAAATCAATTGGACCCCGGGCAATTATCCAACCGAACCCGGTCCTGATCATCGGCAGTTACGATCAAAACGGCCAGGCCAATATTATGACCGTGGCCTGGGGAGGAATCTGTTGCAGCAAGCCGCCTTGTGCTGCAATATCGCTCAGGCAGGCAACCTACACTTATGGGAATATTCAGCACCATAAGGCCTTTACGATAAATATTCCCTCCACTTCATTTGTCAAAGAAGCCGACTGTGTTGGAATTTATTCCGGGAAACAGGAAAATAAATTTGAAACCCTGGGTCTGACGCCTGTTAAAAGCGATGTTGTGAACGCGCCCTATGTTAAAGAATTAGCGGTTGTATTGGAATGTGAGGTCATAAAAGTTGTTGCGATTGGTCTGCATACCCAGTTCATCGGCGAAATTAAAGACATCAAAGCCGATGAAAGCATCCTGGCCGAAAACGGTCTGCCCGATATCGCTAAAGTACAGCCGTTTATCTACAATTCTGCCGGTTCGGATTATTATGCCCTGGGCGATTTCCTGGGCAAGGCATATTCAGTCGGGCGAAGGAAATAAAATAGTTTGGACCTACTAAAATGATTTAGCCCCAGCACATACTAATGAAGCCATATTTATTTCGACTCGAGCGTCGGGCAGAATATTGAATCGGTCGACGGCTCAAACTCAGGTCAAAGCGGGTGTAAAGCCGGAACTCGGCCGGTCTGTAAATATAATAACCGGATCATTAGTCCTAAAACGCTTGAAAACAAGGCCTCGGAAAGTTCCGGCTAAACGCCCGCTAAGACCTTCAAACAGTGATCCGACCGCCGATTAAAAACCCTGCCCGTCTTTGCAGATAAATCCCAGGGGAAATGGCAACGGATGTCTAAATAATAACGCACTTATTAGTATGATAAGGAAACGAGGGACGCCCATAAAAATATAAGTTTATTATTAGGTTGATCTGAAAAGACAAGGGGTCGCGACTTCACTTTTGACATCTTTAGATATTCAGTGAAGAATGAAGGCCTGATTTCTTTTCATTTTCAAAGGCTAAAAAATTCTAACAAACACATTCAGGCGGACGGCCCCGCACATCTGAGACACATCGTTGCTCCATGCTTCACAACTCATTACGGTATCATTCAGGTTCGGTTTGGCCGCCGTTGATGCACGCATACAGCTCCAACATATCCCCACCATTATCTCTTCTCCAAACCCTGGGATACTCGTTTCCTGAGTCTGTTGTGTACGCTCGAACCGGCAACACTTTGTCTTCCATGAGAAGGCTTGTCAAGAGTCCGATTCACGGGCCACCTTTTTTGACTAACCAAAAAAATCAAACCTTGCGGCTATGCCTCCGGAATCCAAGCACCGAAAATGAAAAGTCCCCGGATTGACATCAGGGCTTAAATACATAACTTCAGTATATATGGATGTGGCCTAGTTCGCCTTGGATTTCTGTTTGAAAGGAGATAAGACGACATGAAAAATATACTCAAAAGAGATATAACCGGCGAATGTGTCGGTGAATGCAGAGATATTGTACGCGAAGCTGAAGAAAAACGTCAGGCGGAAATCGACCGTCTGGCAGTGGAATCCCCCGAGTCGTATCCGAGCATGCCCAACGCTTTTTCCCGGAACGAACCACCCGGAGTTTGGGGAGGACATGTCTGACCGACAACCTACTCTATTAGAATGACCGACGCGCGGGATGAGCTGTGGATCAAAAGGTAAATCCCGCACGGCCACAATCCCCGTGTAATTGCACGCCAGCCGGTTTTTAACTTCCGGAACCGGATTTGTGTATCCATGTCTATTCAGCCAAATGGCATCGATGAGTGCGGCGACGACGGAAGGGCCGGGCAGCAAATCGGGCTGCCGTATTCGGTTAGGGGGTTGCGTGCTTAAGCCAGGGCCGAGGAAATCATTACCATGATTGAATCCCTCACCAAAATAAGAACCAAAAAGCCGCGCATTGAATTGACGGATCGGATCCGAATGCGTTTCCTGAACAACATCTTAAGTCAGCCCGTTCCGGAATTGGCCAAACAGACGAGGCTGCCCTATACACTGCTCTATAACATCGTAAAAAGGAGGGTGAAAACCGTTTCAGGCAGGAATTACCAGGTCATTTTTGGAGAAGAACCTCCGCATCAGACCCAGCAAAAGGTGGATGGAGGATTTTTCACGAAAATGGTCGATTTATGGTTATTTTTAAACGATGATATTTCAAAAACGGATCTGTACCGAGAATTCGAACCCAAGAAACATACCCAAAAGGTTGATTACAGGATTTTTAACGGGCAAATTAAAACCGTTGATCGCCGATTGGAGAAGATAATGGAAAAAAAGTTCTCCGATTGTGGCGTAGACAAACAAACCGTCAAGCAATGGATAGAAGAATCCAACCTGCCGAAACACAAGATCAGAATTCCTTATGACCAAATAAGACCGGTCTTGGTTTTTTTAAAAAAGACCTTAAACATTCACCCGACATTTGTTTTGAATCAGTCGTTTAATCGTTACGAATCTGGTGAACTGAAAAGTGTTTCCCAAAAAGTATATGCCAGAGCGCTAGTATTAGAAAAAAGCGCCAAGAAGGCATTAACTTCAGGGGACAGGTTTGAAATTGAAAAGGTAAGGGAAGACACTTATGGGAAAAGGGACGGTTTTACGCTTTATGTAAGGATTGAAGAGGAGCTAAGATTTCTTAAAAAGTATGCAAAGATAAGTCCAAAGAGATATCTGGGAAGAAGTATCAATACCTATGAAAGGGGGAAATGCAAAAGGATAGCGACTTGGAGGGCAGAAAAAATTAAGGATAATTGTGAGGCAATCATTGCACAGAGGCAGGATTTGCCATTTCTTTCGCTTCCGCAATCATACCACAAAAGGTGGATGATGAGGCTGTCAATCGTTCTCAGGTCCCATTTGGCAAACCGCCTTTTACAACCGGGCGAACTCATCTTTGAAAGGGAGATACTAACGCCTTCACACTATCGGGATGAGTATAAAAAGAGCAAACATACATTAATTCAGTTCGATATGGCACCTAGTGTTTTAGGAATGAGGAGAAAGGCCTTTGATATAATGGTTGCAAAAAATTGTGACATTTTCAGAAGCGTTGGGATATATACTAACAGATGGTATCTCCCCGATCTATATTTAAAAGAACTTACGGAAAATGATTTCTTTGAATTAATATCGGCCAAATATGAATTAATGGCCCAAAATGTAAGTCGGTCAAAACCCATCGAAGCCTGCATGAATTAAAGTGTGAGTGGTCTGCATCCTATTTCTCCTTAATTGAACCTCCCCCAGCACCGCTGAAAAGGGATCGCCACTTCGTTCCGACAAGCTATAGGGAATGCGATGGCTAATGCGGTTCAATCTAGCCTGAACACGAACGTTCAACTCAGACCAAATCTCGCCTGCGCCAGTTCCTTAATCGTGTCTTTCGCTTCGCTTACGCTGTTGCCAAGCTTCCAGGGCTCCATGAATCCGCATAGGAATAGTTTCCATCCTTCATCATCCTTTATAATATCGGCGTCTTCACAAACCAGACCGCAGCCTTCCTCTCCGATTGCGTCAAGCAGGTAATCTCTGATTTTTTGCTGGTCCTCCATCTTTATCTCCAATTCCTTGAAAGTTAACCATTTTTTGGACTTTTCAATACCCCTTTATAGCAGCCCGAAAATTTAATCTATCTTCAATCGCCTTGTTGACGAGGGAAAGGATGTTGCCGGGGTTCTTCATTTGACGTGCTAAACGCCAGGTGATGTGACCCGCTACGGCATGCTACCGGACCCCATCGCGTTTCCATAACCTAAACCGTTCCATATGAATCAGATAGACCTAGACGATCCTCCGATTAAGTTTCGACATCGTTATGCGGTCTACGGCTAAAGGCGAGCATTTCCTTCACCTGGACGATCAAATTCCTCTGGACCTGAGGCAAATGTGAAGGACCTTCATCTTGAGGTGAAAACCCGTTCATGACAGCGGTTTCCTCAACTTTCTCTACTTTCCCCAATAATTGGTAGCCCGTGTCAGAGGCTCTATCCCAGACGATGATGGCAATCTGTCGGTTAACCTGTAAATTGGCCACCGTTCCCGGACAAAACCATTCGGCTACGGATATCCGATCTCCAGGAGCTTTTTGTAGGGAACCAGCCGCCGCCACATGCGGCAACCCCCGCCGATTCGATGTGGCGATCAATACATATTTAATTTGCCTACTCAGTTGGATCGCCTTGTGGATCGATTCTGGTCGCATCGCCCGGCCCCCTTCCATAGATAGTGCCTATCCGCGACTTTAAAATAAATAATAGAGGTGTCCAATTCAGAAATGAGCAATTTTTGTCCTGATCAGGGCCGCACAAGGATTTGCGGTGAGGCGTACGTGCTGTACGCCGCAACCAAAAACCCGCGGAGAACGCCGAGCAGGGCAAAAAAGGTCATTTATGGATGGACACTAGCTAGAGCTATTCCTAAAATAATACAGCATCGATTCGAGTCAAACTCTGAAACGATTGATTTAAAGAAGGCTCAAAGCTTAGGGGCAGGAAAGTACATAAAGAAACAGTACACGATGGGAAAAATTGAAATTGTCGTAAAAGAAGAATTGGAAAAATGACAGATTTGGATGAACATTTATAGAACAGTTAAAACTAAATACCAATCGCGGGAATATGTCTATGGAAATGCACTATTCTTTATTATTAAAACGCGAGCAATGCCAAATACATTCCTCGGAAATCAAAGAAAGACCTCTCCAATCCCGATATTTTATTTTTGGGTATTCCGTTGACCGAGATGATTTTACAATTAATAAACAGTAGTGGATCGCAGCCTCATTTTACAGGATATAATCCACCTTTCTGAAAAAATAGCGATTTTTTCAGAAAGCATCTACCCGCCAGGCTTTAATCGGCTCAGGTCAAATTCGTCGACGTTATTTAAGAGAATCAGATTGCTGATTAACGCAAAACACAACATTTCGTAAGAGATCGGACAGCAAAAAATACACACAAAACAAGAATCCCAGAAAATACACCGATTGATATAATTGCAATTAAACTAGTCATTTTTTTTCCAATTCTATCGCTTTTTTGAGCTTTGAAGGGTCCAGCTCAATGAATAAAACATTATCAACAATTATGAGGAGCCCTCCAGCGCTGGTATCCCCTCTTTTTTATAAGATAATAACAGATAATCCATCCGGCAAGGGGCAGACCTCTTAACTTTCAAACATTATGTCTATGTACCAAAGGCTTACTATCCTTTTAAAACCTAATGTATCTCCAACAATTCGGTAAATATCAATTCTGAAAATTCCTGCGATATTTGATTTAAATCACAGGTTGATGGGGTGAATCTTACCGCATGGATTTGCCCTTTTTATTTGCCAACGAACCCAACGGGGTCGCATCGTAATTAATAATTATTCAATACGATACGTCTAATTTTTGCTACCAGCCTGTCTGTGTTTTTTGATTTCGCCCTTTGTTTTGCGATGTGAAACGAGTAATGCCCATAAAAATATAAGTTTATTGTTAGGTTGATCTGTGTTATTGAATTATTATGGCACACAGAGTTCGAATTGATGCTTCGGGCGCCCTCAATCATATCATTGTCAGAGGCATTGAACGGAGAAAAATATTTGAAGACGACACCGACAGAATTAATTTTCTGGATCGGATGGGAAAGGAGCTCTCAGAGACCGGCACGAAATACTTTTCATGGGCCCTGATTCAAAACCACTTTCACCTTTTGCTGCGCACCGGTACTTGCCTGCTTTCCACTGTCATGCGCAGGCTTCTGACCGGTCATGCTTTTTGAGGACGGTGGTCGGTCGACGGCATTCTATATAGGTCAAAACAGCTATGAAACCACAAACAATCGAGTAGAAAGGAGAATGAAATGCCAGTATTGAAACCCGGTAAATACTATTGGTGCTCTTGTGGCAAGAGCGAAAAAGGCCTGTTTTGTGACGGCTCCCACAAAGAATCCGGTAAAGAGCCGGTGATGTTTGAAGTGACCGAGGAGCAGGACGTTCCGCTCTGCGGCTGCCGCAAAACCAAAAATCCACCCTATTGCGACGGATCTCACGAGCAGGCGACAAACTAGCTGCCCGAACGGTGAGCCGTTTTACCACAACGAAAGGGGCCGGATCTACACCGGCCCCTACTTTCTTTGCTCCAGTGAACCCAACGGGGCCGGGGCTAGACATGAGATATCCTATGCAGCGGTATCAAAAGCGTATCACCGATTTGATATAAAGTTAAGCGGATTTGCTTTTGGTTGTTTTCTTTGACGTGGTAGTTCCTTTTTTGGTTTTCGCTGTTACAGTGGATTTCAGCAAACTGTCCTTTCCCATAAAAACCCCTTTATTTTATTGATAAAATGACGTATACTCTTGTTACTGACGGATCGTTTGAGCGCTATATTATATAATCGATTTCGAGTTGCAAACATTTTTTTGCCGCGGTTTAAGACATATTTTCTGCCTCACCCTGACCCATAACGATTTTTTTAGACGCCACCGGATGACAACTCAAATTACCCTATCGATCTGGATCTTCCTGCTGCTTTTAGCCATCACCGCCTGGGCGATGCTAGACCGGGTTTTGATTCCCAGTGTGCGCTGGTTCCTGCGCAGGCGGATCAACCGGGTCATCGACGAAATCAATACGCGGCTTGATATCACGATCAAGCCGATGCAGCTGACCAAACGCCAGGTATTGATCGACCGTCTGATTTACGACAACAAGGTCATCGAGGCCATTCAAGCCCATGCCGGAAAATACGGAACTCCCCGCGAGGTCATTCAGGCAAAAGTGTACCGTTATGCCAGAGAGATCGTTCCTTCGTTTAACGCTTATATCTATTTCAGGATCGGCTATTGGCTCGCCAAAAAGGTTGCCCGCTTTCTGTATCGGGTCCGGGTCGATTTTGTAGATTATGATTCTATCAACGTGACCGACCCCAATGCGACGGTTGTTTTTGTCATGAACCATCGCAGCAATATGGATTATATCCTGGTTTCGTTTCTGGCGGCGGAACGGACGGCGCTTTCCTATGGGGTGGGGGAATGGGCCAAGATCTGGCCGCTGCAATCCCTGATTAAATCGCTGGGTGCTTTTTTTGTGCGCCGAAAATCCGGCAATCCGCTATATCGATTGGTGTTGGAACGATACATTCACATGGCTACCAAGGAGGGGGTCTGTCAGGCGGTTTTCCCCGAAGGCGGTTTGAGCAGGGACGGAAGGCTGCAATCTCCTAAGATGGGTCTTATCGATTATATGCTGCGCAGCTTTAACCCGCAAACGGACCGGGATATCGTTTTTATCCCGGTGGGGATTAATTATGACAGAACGCTGGAGGACCGCAGTTTGCTGCGCTCGCTGGACCCACATGCCGAAAAGCGGAGCAAATGGTTTGTCGTTAGAACGACCATACGCTTTGTCTTGCATAATCTGGCATTGATGACAAGGAGCCAATGGCAGCGGTTCGGTTTTGCCTGTGTTAATTTCGGCCCCAGTTTTTCGGCAAAAGAGTATTGCCGCAGACACCGAATCGATTTCAGACGCATGACCAGAAATGACCGGTTTGTAGAAGTCGAAAAGCTTTGCCGGCACCTGATGTATATCATCAATCATATCGTGCCGGTCATTCCGCAGCCGCTGGTCGCGAAGGTGTTTTTAAGCGCGCCGCGGAAATGGTTGAGCACCCTTGATGTAAAGGCACAGGTCCGTCTTCTGATCGAAGATCTGGAGTCAAGGGGCGTGGTCGTCAACATTCCGGAAAAAGATCGTGAAGAGGCCATCAACCGGGCGCTTAACATGATGACCTTAAGACGGATGATCAAAGCGAAGGAGGGCCGTTATATGCTGCTGCCGGGCGCTGAAGATATCCTGTCATATTATGCCGCCACCCTGCAATACTGGTTCGAAAATCCCGAGGACAGAGGGACATCCATAAAATCATAAAATTGAAAACTTTCCCTTTAACATTTACCGAGCTTAAGGCCCTTTTACTTTTTGTTTAGCATGGGAGTTTTATAATTTTAAGGACGTCCCAAAAGTCACTATTGCGAAAAGAATTCTCGTAAAGCAACTAAAGCTTCAGGGTCGATCGAACAATCGATTTTTTGTCCACGTCTTTCCATACGGATAAGACCGGCCCGACGAAGTTCCTTCTACCTCTTCCCAATCCTCTCCATTTAGATTTATCCCGTATTCCGGGAACCAAATTGGTAACACCCAGAGATGGCAGGTTATTTCAGCTACTTGCGAGGAGAGAATAGCTTTTTCAGGAATACGGGATTTATTCAAATGAAACGGATAGCCTACTGACCCCATCCCAATTTGAAGATAATGCCCTGGTCGAATTCCTCCTTACCGTCTGCCGGGCTGTTGGTCCAATTGTAGTTGAACTGCAGGGACGTGAAAAAGCTAAGAACCAGGGGGATACGCACCCCGGTTCGGGTAATAATCCGCCAGTTATTGGTATCCTGAGTGTCGACCAGTCCGTCATTGTGATGAAACACCTGTAAAAACCGTTTTAAAAACCACATATCAAAGTCCATGGCCCCGAATCCGGCAAAATAGTTGCGGTAGCTCTTGTTGTCGAAATTCACCATGGGCTTGGTGTACCCTTCAGTGACATAGCCGGGGCCGACTGAAAAGGAAAGATTCTTTTCCCGTGAGTTCCAGACCTGGTAGCCCGGTCCGGCGGCAGCGCCTGCAAGAAGCTTCAAGTCTGCGAATTTATCCATCTGGGCAAGACCTTGACCGAACAGGTACCATTTTTTGGAGATGAAGCGTTTATACGTGAGTCTGCCCAGGGCGTTGTCCTCGGTGCGTTCCGTCTTTTTCGTCTCCTCGTTATACTCCCCGTAGAGGATGATGTCGTGGGGGTATTTGTGAACCGTTACCGTGCCGTCCAGATTTAGTGTGTATTTATTTGTGTTTCCGGTCCTCTTGTTCATCCCTGCGGCTACCTGCACATGGTATTCCCATTTTTCCGGCGGCTTTGGGAGGTCCAGGCTCTTGACCTGGGCCATGGCTATGGGCTCGGTTGGAGCTCCGTCTTCAGGCTGAACCACCAGCTGGCCCTCCTTTGTTGCCACTGCCCTTCCCTTAATGGTCTTTTTGTCCCTGAGATAGACTTCCACCGGGGCTTCGGTGGTAAGACGGTCAACCTGATCCCAGTCGATGGTAATCTTTCCGGCATAGGAGGTCTCGAAGATCAATTTGCCAAAAGACATGGATATTACCTTCCCCTGAAGAAGGTCTCCGTTTTTCATAAAAAGCTCATCGGCAGTGGCAGGGTTGACCGTGAATGCCAACAGCACCGCCACAAGGCAGAGGAGCTTTGTGCAGAATTTGAAGGGATAAACCCCACAGGACCCGCGTGAGGGTTTTTCATGGATAGATTGGATATTGGACTCCCGCATGATGATTAACACCTCCTCCTTAGACCATGACCCGATTTGCCCCTCCTCCCCGACCGTGTCTTTTAAGAGAGCAATGTTTTTCACTGCCCTGAGGGTCTGGTGAAAAACTGAGTTAATGGAAAGCGCCTTTTTTGACGAAACTATAAATTTGTGAGAATCGCGTGTCAACGATTAATGGCGGCCTCTATAAAAAGAGGGACATCCTATAATTCTCCTGTCAAGTTGCTTTTGAATTTTGAAAGGCAAGAGTTCCCGGGTGTGAACAGCAGCATCCGCTTCAGGTCCCTCTGCCAAAGAACCGGAATCCTCGAGGGCCGTAAGTTCTTTTATTTGACGGTTGACATTTTGGTAGTTTTCAATAAATCTAAAGAAATAGCAGGCCCATATGGGGCGGGCTCGGTAATCTCTTGAAGACGCTCTTTCAAAGTGTATTTACTCACCCTTTTTATCAGTCAGGAGGTATTCCCATGGCAAAGAACTTCAATGCCTGGCCCAAGGATTGGCCCAAGAACCTGAATTACCCTGAAATACCGGTCCATGCCTTTCTCGACCAGACTGCGAACCGGGCCCCCAACAGGCTCGCCATTATCTTTGGGGGGATGGAACTGACCTACGCCGAACTCAAAGAATTGAGCGACCGCTTCGCCGCCGCCCTTGACCATATGGGGGTCCAAAAAGGCGACCGTGTAGCGATTCACCTGCCCAATATGCCACAGTTCGCCATCGCCTATTACGGTGCCATCAGGATCGGGGCTGTTTTTACTCCCTTGAGCCCGCTCCAGTCGCCCAGGGAGGCACGCCATCAACTCAGTGACTCGGGAGCAGAGACCTTGATCTCCCTGGACCTCCTTTTCCCGGGGATCCAACCGATCATCTCTGAAACGGCAATAAAAAGGATCATAACCACAAGTATTGCCGATTGTTACAATGCCATCATTGCACCGGTGAAACCCCTGGAAAAGATGGAGGTGCCGGACACCATTGATATGGCGCTACTGTTGAAACAACACGAACATTTAGAAAAAGAAGTCCCGATAGATGTAAAAAAAGATCTGGTTCACCTCGCCTATACGGGCGGGACCACAGGTGCCTCAAAAGGCGTGATGCTCACCCACGCCAATGTGGTGGCAAATGTCCTTCAGTACGGCAGCTGGGCCAGCGGCTCTCAAGTGGAATGGGTGGATGGGGTCTTGAAAGCGGTCTATCCGCCGGGAGTTGATCCCAAGAGGGATCGGCTCACTGCCGGGGATCAGGAGACTGCCCTGGTGGTGGTTCCCTGGTTTCACGCCATGGGAACTGTCGGTTATCTTAATGTCCAAGTGTATGGTGGAACCACGATGGTTGTCTTTCCCCGTTTCGAGCCGAAGGAATACCTTGATGCTGTGGTCAAATACAGGGCCACTATGCTCGGGGGAGCCCCCCAACTCTTCATCCCCCTGATTAACCTCCCGGATTTTGATTCATATGATCTTTCCAGCATCAAAATCGCCGCCTCAGGGGCGGCTCCGCTGGCTATCCCCGTTCTCGAAAAGATGCTCGATGCCTTCACGGGCGGTGTTGTGCAGGAGGGCTGGGGACTGACGGAGTGCTCCATGGGGGCAACGGCGAATCCCCCTGACCGCAAGGCCATACGTTCGGGTTCCGTCGGTCTCCCGGTCTATGATACCGAATGCAAGGTGATCCATGCGGCTACCGGGGAAGACCTCCCCTCGGGTTCGGAGGGGGAGTTGTGCATTAGGGGCCCCCAGGTCATGCAAGGTTACTGGAAAAGTCCTGAAGCCTCGACAGAGATCCTGAAGGATGGCTGGCTCCTTACCGGCGACATCGGTCACGAGGATGAAGATGGTTTCATTTATATCACCGACCGGAAGAAGGATATGATCATCTACAAGGGATACAATGTTTATCCCAGAGAAATAGAAGAGGTGATCTTCGAACACTCGGCGGTCCGGCAGTGTGCGGTTGTCGGAAAGCCCGACCTGGACACAGGAGAATACCCCGTGGCCTTTGTGGAATTAAAACAGGGGGCCCAGGCCACCAGAGAAGAGATCATGGAGCACACCAACGCTCAGATCGGCCACTACAAAAAAATCAGAGATGTGGTATTTATGGAAACCATCCCTGTTAGTGGTGCCGGAAAGGTACTGAAAAGGGATCTGAGGGAGCATTTAATACAGGAATAAAGGGCCACTGTTCGTTTACCAGAAAATATTCCATCTGAGAACCAAAAAAGACAAGGGGTCGCCCATTAAAGGGCGAGGCCCTCCAAAATGGTGGCGGGCAGGCGCCCGTGTTCAATTGAAGGTGTCACAGATCTTATGGTTATTAGCTAGTGTCCATCCATAAATGGCCCTTTTTGCCCTGTTCGGCGTTCTCCGCGGGTTTTGGGGTTGCGGCGTACAGCACGTACGCCTCACCCACAAACCCTTGTGCGGCCTTGATCAGAACAAAAATTGCTCATTTCTGAATTGGACACCTCTATTATTTATTTTAAAGTCGTGGATGGGCACTAGCTAACCCCTTGTGGACTCACGGCATTGGCGAATCAGGATAAAAAACTATTGTTGCCTGATATGTTGATATGGGCGCAACAGTTATTACCAATCAGATCTACTGGATTTCATACCAACCCCTTATACCGGTTCTCTGCCGCACCCAAACTTATTAACGAAAAAGCATATCTTCATCTTTTATCTTACCATTAGAAAATCTTTCGCTTTTTACATATCGGCTATATGAAGAATAGTCTCCAACTTTTGGAAAACGGTTTATATCATCTACTTCCAGCATTATGGTAAGTCCTAGAATATCTCCAATCCCCGGTATGGTAATTAACATTGCAAACTCTTTGCGCAGCTTGATCTGAGACTTTACGTTCTTTTCAATATCGGTAATTATCTTCTTCAACAACTGAATAACTCCGATATTGTTTTTGGCCATAAATATCAAATTGGGAGAATTAAACATCCCATCAACCAACCAGTACCAATTGTAGGTTGATTCAACAACGACTCCCTCAAGCTGGTCCCTAAACGGTTCCAGGGCCATCAAGACATGATTTAAGTCGTTTGGCATCCGTTTGCCATAAAGTCTCTGGTCTTGTTCATTGATAATACCAATGTAATTATTACTTGAATGTAAATCGATTCCGGCGTATGCTTACATTAGACACCCCCTAAATCCGATAAAAGTTGTTACGCTTATGAGTACTGGTTCCATAGCATCTTTTGCTATGGATAGGGAGGTGTCGTTTTCCATCAACTCGTCAGGCCGTAGTGACATTTAGCAAAGCGGTCCGAAGGAAAAGGTCACGCTTGAAGAGTACCGTCTTCATGACGGCTTTATAGATAGTGCCCATCCATAAATGGCT
The DNA here is from genome assembly GCA_011049715.1 of Desulfobacterales bacterium. Lineage (GTDB taxonomy): Bacteria > Desulfobacterota > Desulfobacteria > Desulfobacterales > UBA2156 > UBA2156. The sequence continues at coordinate 41,543 of DRHF01000216.1, read as the reverse complement.
CTTTTTGCCCTGCTCGGCGTTCTCCGCGGGTTTTCGGCTACGGCGTACAGGAAGTACGCCTCACCGTAAACCCTTGTGCGGCCCCCGCAAAAATTTGCGGGATTTCGCCTCTGATTTTTATAAGATGTGCTCAACTTGATCAGGACAAAAATTGCTCATTTCTGAATTGGGCACTCATAGTGACGGTTTAAGAACAGTGGATGGACAATAGATAGCTCTTTATATGATTATCACGTCTTCACTTTTGATATGTTTAGATATTTAGTGAAGAATGAAGACCTGACCCCGTTTCTTTTTTTTCTAACGATCCCAAAGGCTGGATGGAGGAGGTGGGCGAGGGTGCTGACCTTTACCGCTTCAAGCTCAAGGCAGAGAAAATGGATGGCGACCGGCTGGTGAAAAGCGCCTGTCTTGAGAGGTTCACCGGCATAGGTTTTAGCAGATGCAAGGGGTAATGTACCAGATCCATTCAGGACTGAAATGACCATCATTATAACCATATCCGGGATGATATTGGCAGGGTTACTCTATCTGCTGTTCGTTCCTGTTTATTTCCAAATCGGATATAATATTGAAAAACGATCGTTTGAGACCGGTTTTATCAAGATGTATCCTTTCACATATCGAATTGGGCGGAAGCGTAAGCGCAGCAAAGCATTGTTCAGACATGGTGATCAAAAGGGGAAAAAAGAAAAAAACAAGATTGCAGCGGCCATACATTTTATTCAATTATTACAAAATGAATTGGGGACAAGGAGACATGTGGGTTTGCACGCGGTCAGTTTTATCCGCCGAATCATTGCCTCCAGCGATTGCCGTTTTAATATCACTCTGTTTGGCGGCTTTACAGAGCCCCACTTGACCGGCTATCTTTACGGTAGCTTATGTGCAATCCAGCCGATGTTGTGCAAATCTATAGATGTTCACTATCAACCAGATTTTGAGAGGGAATCTTTTGGGGGGGAAGTAAGGGGACGTCTGGCCGTGTGTATATATAGCATTCTGAGAGAGACACTGATTTTTCTCGGGGGATTACCCAAAATGAAATTGCTGAAAACATATTTCAAACTAAAAAAGGAGGCCTAAATGCAAAATCAATTGAGTAAACTGGTGAGCGCAATCATGGGCGAACTTAAAGAGATTTCCAAGACCGAGAGCATCGTCGGGGAACCGGTAAGACTGGGCGACAAAATGGTTGTGCCGGTGACCAGGTTGTCTCTGGGTTTTGTAGTCGGCGGTGGTGAAGGGCAAACCCCGAGCAAGGGCAGCAATCTAGGCGGGGCCGGCGGTGGCGGCGCAAAAGTTGAGCCGGTGGGCTTTATCGTTATCCAGGAAGATAACGTATCGTTTCTGCCGACCAAAGAGGGTAAATTCGAAGGTTTGATTGATGCAATCCCCTGGGTGATCAAAAAGGTAAAAGACATCATCCCCTCTAAAGACGAAACAAAGAGCAAAAAGGATGAGACGAACGGTGACAAAGAGACATAGGCAAAAGAAGACAAGGGGACGTTGTTTCTTTGGTGATAAATAGGTACGAAAGTAGTATTTGAAACGCATGCCGCGTCAAGCCCGCATTGATGCCTGCCTGTGCGTGTCCGCACGCAGACAGGCACCTGGCGCTCTGCACCATATCCTCATCCGAGGAATCGAGCGGAAGCCTATCTTTAAGGAGTCGCAGGATTATTCAAATTTTTAAACCGGTTTGGACAAGCATTCTGTACTTGTAAATTTCCCGAGAGTTAATCATTCACAGAAGAAGCCGTCACGCGAATGTAGAAAACCCCTCACTTTCTCCCCATGTTTACCGTGAAAACCGGGGAGGAAATCCCGGGCTTTGTGTATTTATATAATAACTTTTGTGGATACTAGTAAAACTTGTTGACTTCCCACATTGTGGGAGGTATAAAATATAAATTACCCCGCCATATAAAAAGGTATTGATACTGCCAATGGATAGCAAAGAATTTATATATTTCAGAAAAAAATTGAATAAGACGCAGGGCCAGATGGCTCAGCTATTGGGTATTTCTATTAAGGCCGTCCAAAGCTATGAGCAGGGGTGGCGACCAATAGCGGTCCATGCAGAACGCCAAATATTTTTTCTGATTTCCAGGAAGAGATCGAACCGCAAGCCATGCTGGAAAATAAAAAAATGTCCTGTTGATATCAAGAAACAATGCCCGGCCTGGGAATTTCGGACGGGTGACATCTGCTGGATTATTAACGGAACAATGTGTTGTAGTGGCGCTTGCAAGGAATGGAAAGAAAAGATTAAATGTTGCAAGTCCTGTGAGGTTTTGGCACCCCTATTGCTTTGAAGTCTCAATATTTGAAATCCCCGAAAAAGACATGATTCGGAAACGAAATCTTCACTCTCAAATTACACCATCCGATTACAAAAATACAATATTCCCGGCCTTAAAATTTTGAACAATAGATGTAGTCTCCAATTTTTTGGTAAACCGTACTATAGTAACTTAGGATAAGTAGTGTTCAGTTTTGATATCCATTTCATATTAAAAAACGGGCAATCTTTGGATTATCTCATTGAATCGCAGTGCGACTCGAAGTAGCGTATCTGGACGGATAACGTGACAAAGGTGATGATATTCAAATCCGTATAATCACTGGTTCGAGTGCATAAGAGATGATGAACGGATATGAACGATATATTGGCGCTATAAGGGACCAACCGGTGGATTATCTGCCGAGGATTCCTATTCTTATGCAGTACGCGGCAGAGTATATTGGCTTCGACTATGCGGCCTTCGCGTCTAATTACCAGGTACTCGTCAAGGCGAACGAGCAATGTGTAAAGGACTTTGGCATTGACCAGCTGAGCTGTATTTCAGATCCGTACAGAGAGACGCAGGGGTTTGGCTCCACTGTCAAATACATTAAAGACGGCCCTCCGCGTAGTACTCATCCTCTTCAAAACAGCAAAGATCTGTCCACACTTCTGAAACCGGACCCCATGATGTCGAAGCGCATGCTTGATCGAGTCAAGGCCGTTGAAGCCTACAAAGAGGACTTTCATGGCGAGTACTCGATCCTTGGCTGGATCGAAGGTCCGGCGGCCGAAGCCGCCGACCTTCGCAGCGTGACGACCTTTATGATCGACTTGATGGATGATGAAATTTTTGTCTCCGAATTGATGGATCTCTGTGTGGAGGTCGGGATTTCGTTTGCCCGAACGCAAGTGCGCGCGGGAGCAGATACGATTGGCATTGGAGACGCCGTCGCCAGTCTAGTTTCTCCTCACACCTATGAGAAGCTGATCCAGCCAAAAGAAAAACAGTTGGTCAGAGCCATCCAGGATATGGGGGCGCACGTCAAGCTGCACATTTGTGGCAATATCACACATCTGCTTCCTGGCATTGCCGATCTGGGTATTGACCTCCTTGATGTTGACCACATGGTCAAGATGTCAACCGTTCGTGATACTGTTGGCGGACGGGTAACTATAGCGGGCAACATAGATCCGGTCGCCGTCGTACTAAATGGAACACCTACTGCGATCAAGAATGCGATATTGAGCGCGTATGAGGAAGTAGGTAATCCGTATATGGTCAATGCAGGATGCGAGATTCCTTCAGGGACACCCAATGAGAATCTCAGAGCGTTATGTGAACCGGTGCCGTATGTACCGTAACGCGAGATTACCCAACCATTGCTTCTAGGTGAGGGCTTGAAGCCACGACTGAAGCACACGCTCGGCTTCACTTCATATGAGGCACAATTTAGAAAATAACATTAACGAACACGGAGCCTGCGGAATTAGATTTTCGGCACACCTGATGCGACTTTGCTTAAAATATTAATAAAATATTAGGTGCAAAACTCGAATTCCTAATTACAAATCGCCGTGTTATGTTTGAAATTTTACCGGTGGAATGTTATTCAGATCGATTAACTGGATTATTGGAGAATATTTAATCATATGAATGTATTGGGAATTTTAACCTGTGAGATCCTGGAGCTTGAATTCGTTCACCTTTTGGAATCAGACCAGGATGTGAAGCGAATTACGGTTCTGCAAGATGGAAGGTCGGCGCGGTTAATCACAAAATTCCATTCCACGGGAGCCGAGAATTTAACCTTGATTGCGGATCTTAATGCGTTTATGCCTGCGTCTGATGATCGTTTTGAAGTCCTGGTTCAGGTATTAGAGCTGGCCCTGCATAGCCGAAAAAAAATACTTCAACAGGCATTGATTGATGCTGCTGCGGCTTTGAGTCCCCACGTGGATGCACTGCTTCTTGGATACGGGCTTTGCGGAAATGCCCTGGAAAACCCCGATGAACTGCTAGCAGATGCCGGTGTTCCCATTTTTATTCCCATGGATGAGGATCATCCGGTTGATGATTGTGTTGGTTTGCTGATCGGAGGCCGGGAACGCTACTATGGTGAACAATGCAACGTGCCCGGCACATTTTTTATGATACCCGGCTGGACGTACCATTGGAGGCGGATGTTCGAGCAACAGTTTGGTAAAATGAGCCCGGAAATTCTGGAAGAAATGTTCAAATATTATGAACGATCGCTAATGGTTACCACCCCGACGATGTCACTGGAAGAAATGAAGCGCAATTGCGATGAGTTTAATGAAAAGTTCGGTTTCCGCACCGATATATGTAAGGGCACCCTTGATATCCTGCATGAGATCTGGAACCAGACCAAGATATTTATGCTTTCTAAAATGGATCCGGACAGCTATGGGACGTAGACTAACCGCAAATCAGTTCACTCGACTCTAAAAACGGCAAAGCCGAGATTCAAGTTGTTCCCGGTAAAGAGGAGAGTATTTCTTTCGAAGACGCCACCTTCGATGCCGTGAGCGCTTCGTCGGTTCTTTGCAGCGTCACGTCTCCCCAAAAGAGTTTAGAAGAGTTCAAGCGGATGCTTTGGCCTGGCGGACAAGTTTGCCTTTTGGAACATGTCCGAAGCGTGCACTGGCTTAAAGATCCTGTATACGACACTATGAAAATAATCGAAAATTTTATTAACTCGGAGAAAAGTTATGACAAAAAAAATTGATGCACCGATACAGAAACACCAGGATGCACAAAGCCACCAGATTCATCAGGCAGCCCTGTCGCAGGGCATGAGCACAGTATTTGAGAGGTTTGAAGCTCAACAGCCCCAGTGTTCTTACTGTAAAAAAGGGCTTAGTTGTCAGCTTTGCTCTGACGGGCCCTGCAGGATTAGCAAGAGGGTTCCTCTTGGGGTCTGTGGCGCAACGGGAGATCTGATCGTAGCCAGAAACCTTTTGAATCTTGCCATAATCGGCACGGCTGCTAACACCTATCAGTGCCGAAATCTCGCAAATACTCTAAAGGCTATCGGTGAGAGACGTTCAAGTGTGAAGATCAAGGATCCGGTCAAATTGCAGCGTATGTGTCAGGGCCTGGGCCAGGATCATACAAAACCGGTTGAGGAACTGGCCGTGTTTTTTGCAGATTTCATTCTCAACGAGATAAACAAGTCTGAATCAGAGCCCCTTGCTTTAATGGATTACTTTGCAGTTGAAGGGCGCAAAGAGACATGGAAAAAAGAGGGTATCTATTCTGGTGGCACGAGCTCTGAAATCATGTCGGCACTGTCAAAATGCATGACCAATATAAATAACGATCCAATAGATCTTATCAAGACCGCGTTGCGCCTGGGTGTAGCCAACGAGTACGTTGCATTGTGGGGGATTACGGTAATTCAGGACGTTATACTAGGCACTGCCGATCTGACCGAAGGACCAACTAACCTTTCATGTATAGATCCAAAAACGGTCAATATAGTTGCAAACGGCCACCAGCCTGTATTTGCCAGTATCGTTATACAAATGGCTTCAAGCGATGCATTTCAAAAACAGGCAGAAGATTCAGGAGCGGATGGCATTAAGATTTATGGATCGCTTTGCGAGGGACAGCAGCTGATGAACGTATCGAGCCGTGATGAGTACTCCAAAGTGTTTGGCGGACAGCTTGGTAACTGGATTCAGGAGGAATTGTTCATAGCAACCGGTTTGATAGACCTGTTCATGATGGACCTTAATTGTTCTGTTCCAACGCTGAAGGATTATGCTGATAAATACGGAACTCTGCTTATAAGTACCGATCCTGTGGTAAGGTTTCCTGAAGTTCAGGCCATAGACTTCAGCCCTGAGCAGGCAGATGAGCAGGCAGAGAAAATTCTTGATTTAGCAATCAAACGCTTTAAGGCCCGAAAAGCAGATCCGGACAGAGTAATCAGCGTTCCGCAGGATACTGCAGGTACAATGTGCGTAGCAGGTTATACAACTGAAACTGTGCTGAAGATGTTTGGTAACGATATCAATACTTTCATAGATGAGATTAAAAAAGGCAACATCAAGGGTGCAGTTGCTGTAGTCGGTTGTACGAACGTACGTCATGAGCAGGGTGGAAGGTCGATAGAAAAGCTTACTTTAGAGCTGATAAAACGCGACATTATGGTCATAGGAGCCGGCTGTTGCTCATCTACCCATCAAAACCTAGGCATGTCCACTCGTGAGATGGCTGTTAATGCAGGGTCCAAACTTAGGGCTGTATGTGAAAAGCATGGAGTGCCACCGATTGTTTCCTATGGCTCCTGCACCGATGTTGGCAAGATTTTGGATACTCTCGCGGCTCTTGCATGGACCATTGGGTGCGACATTAGCCAGCTACCAGTAGCTGCTTCAGTACCAGAGTACATGGAGCAGAAGGCTATCGCAGATATTTTTACCGCATTGGCTTTTGGGCTTTTGACCCATGTTTCACCTGAGCCGATGATAAGCGGCAGTCCGCTTGTGAAAAACTATCTGACAAGAGAAATGGTGAATGTTACTGGGGGAAGAATGCTGCTTCAGGATGATCCGTTTAAGGCAGCCGAGACCATCGAAAAACACGTGATGGCAAAGAGAAAAGAGATAAAATTCGATTAATAACCGGGATTTGTGTAGAAAAGAAAACAACAGGGGCGCCCTATAATGGGCGACCCTGTTGGGTTCCCAAACGACTGGAAAATGGTGTGAATCAAGAACGACAAGAAAATAACGATATTTTACAGAACCTTACCGGATTCATCGCGCATGTTTCCCAATCTCTGGATAGGAGAAACCAACACGCACGGCTTTTCCCAAAGGCGCTTTCGGACCCGGCTATCGGTTCGGCGGTACTATTTTTATTGGGTGCAAATAACGCCGGCGTAGAAGCATCTTTGGGACCTTCTTTGATTTTAAATAGACGTTCTATCAAGGTAAAACAACATGGTGATCTCTGTTGTCCGGGCGGAGGGATTGCCCCCGGCCTTGATTCCATTTTTTCAAAGGTCTTGCAGTTGCCGTTTTCGCCTCTAACGCGGTGGCCTTATTGGGTCGTTTGGCGCAAGCAGCGGCCGCGCGAGGCCCAGCGCATGGCGCTCTTTTTGGCCACCGCCCTGCGGGAGAGTTTTGAAGAGATGCACCTGAATCCTTTGAGAGTCAAGTTTTTAGGCCCATTGCCGTCTCAGAACCTGGTGATGTTTGAGCGGGTTATTTTTCCCATGGTTGGGTGGGTTCAAAATCAAAAGAAATTCGTTCCCAATTGGGAAGTTGAAAAAGTGGTTCATATTCCATTGCGTGATTTATTAAGGCCGCAAGCTTATGCCAGATATCGCCTGCGTATCCGAACCTCCCCCGGGTCTGATGCGAATCCCCTTGTTGAAGACCACCCCTGTTTCCGCCATATTGACGGGCATGGGTCGGACATCCTCTGGGGCGCCACGTTCCAAATCACAATGGTTTTTCTGGAGATGATCTTCGGATTCAAGCCGCCTCCCATAGAATCGCTGCCCCTTTTTCGCCGAACCTTGGATGAAAGCTATTTAACCGGAATTCAATGAGGCACCTGCTACCTGAGTTCTGCACCAATATGAGGTTTTCACATGCAAGTTGAGCGCAGCAAAATCCTGCGGTTGGGAGCATTTAGGGGTTACTAATGAAGCCATATTTATTTAGACCCGAGCGTCGGGCAGAATATTGAATCGGTCGACGGCTCAAACTCAGGTCAAAGCGTGTGTAAAGCCGGAACTCGGCCGGTCTGAAAATATAATAACCGGGTCATTGTCCTAAAACGTTTAAAAACGAGGCCTCGGAAGGTTCCGGCTAAACGCCCGCTAAGACCTTCAAACAGTGATCCGACCGCCGATTAAAAACCCTGCCCGCCTTTGCAGATAAATCCTAGGGGAAATGGCAACGGATGTCTAAATAATAACGCACTTATTAGTAAGACGCAGTCTGCTACTTCGAACTTTTAATAACGCAACAGATGGAAGCCGCCGGGTCGCGGGTATCCTTTATGTCAGTCTAACTCGGCGGAAGCCTCCAGGCACTGTTGCACAAAGCCGGCCGGGAGGTTCAGGCCGTTGGCGATCTCGTTGAGGAGCTCCAGTTCGGCCGTAGCAACCGGACGTTCGGCCCTGGCGATAATACATAGGTCACGCACGACCTGCATGCGCTGGGTCAGGCTGGCCCACTGTTTCGCCTCGGCAATCCGTTTCGGCAAAATCTTCCGCAAGCGCCGGCTGTCGAGGTTCTCCACCGCATAGCCCTTTTCAAGAAAGCTCTTGAGTACTTCACGTTCTTGTTCACTGATACCTTCATACACATCAGCAACGGCAATCGCCCCAGCCAAAAACAGATTGCGCATGGCCCGGCTGGCGTCTGTTTTGCCCTCCATATAATCAGGCTCCATCAGGCCCATGACCTGCTGTACCCGGTCCTCCAGCTCGGTCTTGCCAATACCACCGGAATGCATTAAATCCGACTCCGTAAAATGCTTTAGCGCCTTGACCCGAAGCGGGTTGAATGGGTGCGTTAAGAACCAGTCCTGCATAGGCGCACCCTGGCCCGGTTGTTCATCGAAAGCCAGCATGTCATCGACCTGCCTAAGAAACTCGTCCAGGCTGAACCGCACGACCCGGTCACCGGTAATGCCGGAGGCCAGTTTGAACAGAGCGCGGGCTACACTTTGCAGGTCTTCTGCGCAATACGCACCGGTTCGGTCGGCCGATATTTCCGCATAGCGCGACCATGTAAACAGGTCAAGAGCAAGGCCCGGCGGTGGCAAACGCTGCCCGCGCAGGATATACCCAATCGGTATATCGTGGTGCTGGTAGACATGGTGGCCCAGCTCATGTCCCATAACGAACAGCAGTTCCTGGTCGGCGAATGCCTCGAGGAGGCTCGACGAAAACATGATAAACAGCCGACCTTCCTCGGGTTTGAAGCACGCCGCATTAAACCGGGGACCGGCGTAGACATAGAGCTCAAGCGGCGTACATAGGCCGAGGCGCTCGGTGCAGCGATCAGCCATGTTGTGCAAACCAGCTGACATCGAGCGACTCAGGCGCACCGAAGTCGCCAGCAAATGGCGTCGGATACCTGGACTTTTGCGCTTCTCTTCCTTGCGCTGAATCCGTTCACGCATGCGCTTTACATCGGTATTATCAAGCAGCGCCTGGTACATCTTCAGGTCATTCGTACAGCGGATAGCAGCAGTATTCATTTCAAATCCGATAATGGCGTTAGAGCAGGATGTATTCTAAGAAACTTGTTATGCCAATTCTGTATTTTTAGGGACCCTATAATCCCCGTGTCAACAAAAAAGTGAATATTTAAAAATTTAAAATCCACCCGAAGCATCCCGGAGGGATAACCGCGAAATACGAAACAATAACCAAAACTTAAATTGTGAGTTAAAGCTCGGCAAATAAACCCTAGACTGGGCAAAACCGGGAATTTTCTTTGACAGATAACCTGCCAACCGGCTATAAATATTTCCAGTTGGGGTTGCAGGCATAGAAAACTTGGCGATCACATCACATTATTTTCAGTCATGCGCCACACAAGCCATTTCTTTTGCTTGCCATAATGGATCTGGTAACACATGACATCATAATTTCAAATTTTATCGAACCTTCTTTCGAGCATCCGGAGACTTTTAACTCAAGTTTCGCACCCCCAATGGGGCACGGTGCCGCATCTGGTGTGGGGTAAATAAAATTTTTTGGAAAAACGATGAGGCAATCAGTTTGAACCGGTATCCATAAAGTAATCACCGTGCTCAGGCACGCGATGGTCTGGTTTCTTTTTACCCTATGCCTGATGCGACTTTCCTTAAAATATCAGGTCCGAAACTTGAGTTTTAATACTTATTGGACCTCCATCATGACGTTGGGTTCAAAAATCAGCATGGTTTATCCTTTTCCGCTGCTCTAAATCCATGGACTAAGGCAGGTTATATCTCAAAATTAAAATGAAAAATTTACCCATTGCTATACTGAAACGTTTTTTCGGATATGATTCATTTAAGGAAAATCAAGAAAAAATCATAGAGAGCCTTTTATCGGGCAAAGATGCATTTGTACTGATGCCGACCGGCAGCGGTAAATCAATATGCTATCAAATTCCAGCTATGATTCGTTCGGGAGTTGGAATCGTAATATCTCCATTAATAGCTCTGATGGAAGACCAGGTGAAAGGTTTACGGCAGAATGGTGTCAGGGCGGAATATCTTAACTCGACACTGGACCTTAAAACTGCAAATAAAGTACAGCGGCGGGTGGCATCAGGCAATGTGGACATTTTATACGTGGCCCCGGAAAGGCTATTGACTGAAAATTTTCAACATTTTTTAAAAAACATACAAATCGGCCTCTTTGCCATTGATGAAGCGCATTGCGTGTCTCAATGGGGGCACGATTTTAGACCTGAGTACCTGCGTATCAACGAAGTCACACGGCAGTTTTCGAATGTGCCACGAGTTGCTCTAACCGCTACAGCCGATTCGGTTACGCATAAAGACATTCTGGAGAAACTCGATCTTCAGAAAGCAGAACACTTTGTCTCCAGCTTTGACAGGCCGAACATCCGTTACCATGTACAGGTAAAACATAGTGACAAAAATCAGCTGCTCAGCTTTATAGAGAGGTCACATCCCGGCGAATCCGGTATTGTTTATGTCCGAACACGCAAACGCACCGAAACGATCGCATCATGGCTCCATGAAAAGGGCGTGTCGGCGCTTCCTTACCATGCCGGATTGGATACCGAGGTACGATTCGACAATCAAAAACGCTTCCTGGAAAACGATGTGGATGTAATGGTTGCTACAATTGCTTTTGGCCTGGGAATCGATAAACCCGATGTGCGATTTGTTGCGCACCTAGACCTGCCGGCGAGCATGGAAGCCTATTACCAGGAAACAGGCCGCGCCGGAAGGAACGGCCAGCCCGCCGATGCCTGGATGGTTTACTCTTTGTCGGACGTCGTTGCTATGAATAAACTTTTTGAGTTGACGCCGGGAAACGAAGAGTTCAAGTGGATCCAACGAAAAAAGCTCAATGCGCTTTTGGGATATTGCGAGTTGATCGAATGCCGCCGAAAAATGCTCTTGGCATACTTCGGAGAGACCTACCAGGGGGATTGTCAAGCCTGTGACAATTGTTTGCATCCGGTTAAAGCCTGGGACGGAACGGTGGCAGCCCAAAAGGCGTTGTCATGTGTCTACAGGACAGGAGAACGCTTCGGAGCCGAATATCTCATTGATGTGCTTTTGGGTCGGGAAACCGAAAGGATTTTAAAGTTCGGTCATCACCGGGTATCGACTTTCGGGATCGGGAATGAACTGGATAGACTGGAGTGGAAATCTGTTTTTCGACAACTGCTGTCAGCAGGATATCTCAAGGCGGACCTGAACAGTTACGGGGGGCTCCGGTTGTCTGATAAAAGTCACCCTGTCCTGAGGAAAAAGCAAAAAATGTTATTCCGGAAAGATCCATTTCCCAAGGTGAAACCCCGTGTCAGAGCCATTAAACGTGTTAAAAGTGAAACCGTAAAGGTTATGGAAACTGAGGGAGATAAAGAACTTTTTGAAAAACTTCGCAGTCTGCGTACAACAATAGCCCAAAAACATGGACTGCCCCCATATGTTATTTTTCATGACAGAACATTACATGAACTTGTAAGTTATCTTCCTAAATCTTTGGACGAAATGCATGGCATTCACGGTATTGGAGAAGCTAAACGAGAAAATTACGGTCAGCAGTTTCTCGAGGTGATTTTAGAACATGTTAAGACAGATGGAACAAAAGACGGCGTCGGAAGCGATTCAAAAATCACAGAAGAATTTCAGTCCCATGATAACAGTCAGGCTATGGGTTCGCGCAAAAATTACTTCACATTTTAGCATCTTAGCTTCAGCCTATCTTTGACCGATGCCTCACTCGCAAAATCTTCGAAATAGCCCGCTATTCCTGTGGTTTTACTCTCTCGGATCAGCCAAACCTGAACCAAATCTAAGCGCCAATTCTGCGAAGTTATTTCTGCGCGAACCCTAAGGGTGGCAAACTATAGAATCCTCACCAATATATTCTCCTTTTTTATCCACAATTATAACAGCATAACGTTTTTCTTGATAGGCGGGCAGCTCACTGTCGCTTACAAAAGACTTTTTGCAAGATTGTCAAAATTAAAAGCAAAAAAAAACTTGACAAGATTCAAGATAACATTTATAATAATTCTTAAATAATAATTATTCTAATCAAGGGCAACATGGCAAAAAAAGATTCTACCAACATGTTAGTGGAGAGGTTCCGGGCCGCCGGTTTTAAGATAACCCCCCAACGGATGGCAGTGTTTCAGTTTTTAGAGGGAAATACATCTCACCCTTCCGCCTATGAGGTCTATGAGGTGGTCAAGAGAAGGTTTTCCACCACCTCATTTGCTACCATATACAACACCCTAAACGCCGCCCAGGAGATGGGATTGGTACTGGAGCTTACCCTCGATCCGAAAAAACGGCACTTTGACCCCAATACCTCACTCCACCACCATATTCTGTGTATGAAGTGCCGCCGAATAGACGATGTCGGGGGAAAGGTGCTCGGCGGCTTTAACGTCGATTCTTTTGAGATAGGCGATTACCAGGTGACTGGTTTCAGTGTTGACTTTCACGGGGTTTGCCCGAAATGTCGGGCCCAACAACACTAGAGGACGGTTTGGTACCGGCCGGATATACGGCGGCCGAGGCCACATATATTAACCATCAATCAAAAACGGAGGTAACAGCAATGGCAAAATTGATCAATGAGGTTAAGTTAGGAGCAGCAAAGGGGACAGGCGTTGAGAACGCCGTGGATGCTAACTTCAAAGGGGAGACATCCGAGGTCGGCCTGTATCTGGCCATGTCCAGGCAGGCCTTCAGGGAGGGATACCCTGAGGTAGCGATGACCCTGGAGAAGTTGGCTCTAGATGAGGCCTGGCATGCAGCCCACTTCGCTGAGCTAAACGGATTGATCTCCGAAAGTACCAAGGAAAATCTGGAGAAGATGCTGGCTGGCGAAGAGATGGCGAACAAAGGCAAGAGGGAGGCGGCTGTCAAGGCGAAGGAAGAAGGCTGTGACCCCGCTCATGACTTCTTCGATGAGTCTTCTCGGGACGAAGGAAGACATGCCAATGCCCTGGAAGGGCTCCTAAAAAGATATTTTAGTTAAAAAGGCGTTTGTGAATTTCGGTGTCGCATCTCCCGTAGCTTGCCGAAGCGAAGCGAAAATCCAGACATTCGGAGTTGCGGGGTTAGCGAGCTAATCTTGATGAACTCGTAAAAAGACCATTTTGCTCTCTAAATGACCATTTTAGGGCGTTTAGATCCGCCTGCGGCGGATCTAAACGCTTTATCCCAAAACGCTCAAAGTCGTTCGCAAATGACTTTTTACGAAGCCGTCAATATTATAATCAAATCAACGTGTTATCCTTATCCACCTGATACGATCGGCAAAAGAAAAATAGTGTCTCCTTCTTTTAGTTGTGTAGACAATTTCAAGGGGTACTGACCCCATCCCTTTCCATTTAGAGTGGCTGTGATCTGAGAATTTGGGAGAGACAATGAATAGTGTGTGTTCAACCACACCCTAACATCCTCAAGTGTGGCGCCCTTTGGGAAATGGACCTCCTCCTGTTTATGACCGATCTGATCGCGGATAGCGGACAAATATTTTATCTGTATTTTAATGGTTTGATTCATTCATCGGGTTTGAAATCAGGAATTCAGAAACGACTTTAAACTCAATCCCTCTATAATTTCCGGTTTGGGCACACCATTTTGATCCCAGCCTCTTTCGCAATAATACTCATCCAACATGATGTCGTACATTTCTTGGCTCAGAATATGTCCTTTTGCCGGTCCTGACGGTATGGGCTCATTGGTGATGCGATCCGGCAACAGGTCATCCTTTCGATCGATCCCTTCCCGATTGAGGATGATCCGCTCAAGGGTATAGATTCGGGAACCAATCTCCATCAAATGCGATGTAAAGCCATGGCCGGTAGCGGCTTTTAAGGTGCCCCCTTGGGGGTTATCAGAGAACCCCAGGGCACTTCTGACCACAGTGCAAATACCCAAACTATCCACATAAGCTCTATTGTCCTGTATGGTTTTGACCAACTTGCCTTTGCCCTCCAACGCATAGCGATCATAGTCTCCGCTCTGCAGTTCGGCACGAATCGTCCACCCCCCCACGTTGTGGCAAGCCCCCCTGCTTGACGTCCCGTAAGTAAGACCATTTCCATGAAAAGCCCTGGGATCGTATGCGGCAAAAGGCATCCCTTTAACACTAAGAATATATTGGCGCCACTCCGGATGCTTTTTCACGACATGATTCATCCCCTCTGCGAGAAGATTGCCAATACCCCGGCGCTCACCGATGAGTTTGATCATCTCAATCAGAGCATCGCCGCTGCCAAATAGCGCTTCAACGTTTTCTGTTTCGCTGGCATCAATAATCCCCCGCTCGTAGAGTTCCATGACCAGCGCCACTGCATTTCCGGCGGAGATGGTATCCAAACCCATTTCATCACACAGCTGGTTTGCTTTGATAATAGCACCAAAGTCAGCAACCCCGCAGTTGGGCCCCAAAAGACCGATGGTCTCAAACTCTGCACGCGCCCTTGCCCCGGTATACGGTCCATCTTTGACTTCAAGCACTTTCCCGCAGGCCACCGGGCACCGGTAGCAGGCATAATTTTTCACATAATATTTTTGCCGCATCATTTGAGCGTCAATTTGATCTCCATCTTCGAAATATGTGGTCTGAAAATTACGCGTTGGCAACGCACCCAGCTCATTAATGACCTCGATGTATTGTGCAGTGCCGTACTTTGTATGGTTGGCTTTGGTTGTTCTCAAATTTTCAATGGCCTTCTTCCGGATCTGATCAATACTGTCCTTATCGGCAACCGGAATTTTTTGAGTACCAAACACGGCGATGCCCTTTAGTTTTTTTGATCCCAAAACAGCTCCGGGGCCACCTCTCCCGAATGCACGGCTGTCAACATTGATATACGAAATTCGAACACGTCGCTCGGCAGCCGGACCGATAGATAATACTCCGGCTTTTTTCTCGCCCATCACCTCACGCAGCAGTTGTAATGTCTCGGTGGTTGTCCGCCCCTGCCAGTCATGGGCGTCTCCGAAAACAACCTTATCATTTTTAATTATGACATAGGTCCACCCCGAGGCCCGACCCTCTAAAATCAAGCCGTCAAAGCCGGCCTTTTTCAATTGAGGACCAAAATTGCCACCACAATTTGAGCAAAGGTAGCGGCCGGTTTCCGGAGATTTTGTGGCCAGCTGGAATTTGGTGGTTGAAGGCAGACTAAGACCCGTAAGCGGCCCTGTGAAAAAGAAGATTTTATTTTCAGCATCAAACGGTTTTACATCCGGTCCGATCTCATCATAATATCTTTTGGCTGCCAGACCTCGACCGCCCAATAATTTTAAAACCTCAGTTTCTCTTAATGGTTCAATTTGATACGTTTTTGCAGAAAGATTAATCCTCAGGATCTTTCCCATGTAACCGCCAGCAAACATTTGGGTCTCCTTCATTTGTATTATGGGTGAGCAAATTTTTCAGCTGCCAGCTTTTCTGATTTGAGCAACAAGGTTACAGATCTGCCGACAATTTTCCCGAATTTCATCCCATTTCCCACCTGCTATGGTCTCTTTTTTTGCAATCCATGTACCCCCAACCATCATCACCGTGGGCTGTGATAAATACGTCTCAAGATTTTTCAGGGTTACCCCGCCTGTGGGCATGAACTGAACACCCTTATGAGCATAGGGGCCAGACAGTGCCTTGATCATGGTAACGCCGCCACTTGCCTCAGCCGGAAAAAATTTAAGCACGTCCACACCAAGGCCCAACGCATGTTCGATATCGCTCGGGGTGGTTACACCCGGGATAAACGGCAAGTCTAATTTTTGGGCTTCCCTAACGACCTCCGGATTTAATCCGGGCGCCACGCCGAACTGGGCACCACACTGCTTTGCCAGCCTCAGGTTTTCAACTGATAGAACCGTGCCGGCGCCCAAAATCAGGCGGGGTCTTTCCTTTTGCAATTTCTCCATAACCGCCTGTGCCGCAGCGGTTCGAAAAGTGATCTCCGCCACCGGAAGCCCTCCCTCGATCAAAGCGTCTGCCATGGGTACGGCCGACTGCACATCGTCAATTGCAATCACCGGAATAACCCTGTATTGGGCCAATGCATCGAACAGTTCTTGTTTATTCATTCTTTTTTCCTTTTATCATTTTTGATTTAAAACGTTGATAATATTTTCAACCGCTCGGGTGGTCGCCCGATCGACACTTTCCGTTGTAAACCCGCCGATGTGAGGTGTAGCAATTACCCGCGAATTTGACAGCATCCCATAATCCACCGGCGGCTCCTGGTCAAAAACGTCGACGGCAACCCCTGACAGATGCCCGGTTTCCAATGCGTCGCGCACAGCCACCGGATCGACCAAAGACGCTCTGGCGGTATTGACCAGATAAGCGCCCGGTTTCATTTTTGATAGCGCTTCTTTATCGATCAGGGGTTTTCCGCTTGCCAATGGCGGACATTGCAAACTGATAATGTCCGAGCGTTTGAATATATCTTCCAGTGAAACATAACTGAAATTATCCGGGGAAAATGCAGGATCCGGATGACGTCTGAATGCAATCACCTTCATTCCCACCCCTGCAGCGAGCAAGGCGGTCCGCTTTCCAATTTCACCGCATCCAATCAAACCCAGGGTTCGGTTCTCCAGCTCAATGCCTTTTCTCCGCTCCCATTGCTTATTTTTCAGTTGAGCATCGCTAAACGGTATGGCACGAACCAGTGCAAAGATCAGCCCAACCGTCAGTTCCGCCACCCCGCGCGCATTGGCGCCTTCCGTCCGGCAAACCTGAATACCTAATCGATTGGCCGCATCCATATCAATGTTATCAATCCCGGTTCCATTGCGACTGATAACCTTAAGATCCTTTGCTGCCTCCAATACCTTTGCTGAAACCGTCTCAACCCCTGCAAGATATCCAACACAGCCCGGAAGCAAATCCATGAGCTCCGATTCATCCGGTTGTTTCCCCGGTGTGGAAAAAATCACCTGACAACCCGCTTCATTTAACAGATCAAAGGCCGGATGCCCGGCGCTGGTCAATGATCTGGGGGTAATCAAAATCTTCCTCATACATATCCTCCTTATAAGTCCAATATGAATCAGTGTTCTTTCACGGTAAAAAAATATTTTTTAAACCATCGCATGTTTGCGAAGTTTGAAATGCGCGATTCCATTGTTCAAGTTTAAAACGCCCTGTAATCAACCCGCTGAGATCTATTTTTTTTGCTTCAATCAGACGAAGCGTTTTCGTATACTGCTCAATAGACTGCCGACTGGTCCCGACGATCCGCAGATAGTTATAATGGATCAGGTTGGCATCTATTGTGGTCATGGAACTTTTTTGGGGCAATCCCCCAAAAAAGTTCATTCGACCTAACGGCGCCAGACACTCCAGGGCCTGGTTGTGAGCTGACGGCACCGGGCAGGCAATGACAGCCACATCAACACCTTTGCCGTCTGTTTCATCCAGCACAATCTCCTTTAGCGTCTCTTTGGCTGAATTGACTGTGATATCAACACCAAAGGATTTAACGT
Source organism: Desulfobacterales bacterium (assembly GCA_011049715.1). Classification (GTDB taxonomy): domain Bacteria; phylum Desulfobacterota; class Desulfobacteria; order Desulfobacterales; family UBA2156; genus UBA2156. The sequence goes on along the minus strand of DRHF01000216.1, from coordinate 23,535 downwards.
CTTCAAGCCGTTGTTCTGAAATCTCCGAAACAATCACCTTGGCGGCACCCATTTTGTTGGCCAGCAGTGAATGCATGATACCGATTGGCCCGGCGCCGACAATGAGAATCGTTTCGCCAAAAGAGAAGTTCGTGTATTCCAGGCTATTGAAGCAGCAGGATAGCGGCTCGTTTAAAGCAACCTGCTCATAATCTATGGCCCCTTTGAGAGGAATAATATTACCCTGTAGAATTGCTTTTTCCGGCAGCACCACATATTCCGCAAAACCACCATCAATCCCGATGCCGAAGGCAACATAATTATGACAAAGATGGAAATTTCCCCGCGTGCATTGGAAACAGGTTCCACAATGAATATTGGGAGCGACGGCCACAGGCATCCCTGGTTTCAAGCCGCTCACACCCGAAGACACCGCCTCGATTACACCCGCCATTTCATGACCGAGAATACGATTTGTTCCGCCGGGAATCAGTTGATGCCCGTGCTCAATAATCCTCAAATCCGTACCGCAAATCGCCGCCGCTTTCACCCGCAGCAGCGCTTCGCCGGTTCTGATTTCAGGGTCCGCGATGGTCTCGGCATCAATATCTCGAATATTTTTGTAAACAATTGCCTGAATATTAAACCCTCCATTACACTCGATGTGTCAAATGATCACATTATATGTGATGCCGCTGTTCTTTCTCGTTTATTAAAAATATGAATGAGACCATCAATAGTCTCCTCGTAATCCTTAAAATAATCATCGTATAACCGCGCATTCTTTTCGTTTGGATCTAAGATTTCAACTGTCTTGTTGATCTCCAATACCCTTTTGCCTAAATCCGTAATATCTCCGACAGAAGCCGCCGCAATCAAGGCCGATCCCAGCGTACCAAATTCCCGTTCAGGCAAGACCGCATACGGTACACGCATACAGTCTGCCTTGATCTGACAGAACAGCGAGGACTTTGAGCCGCCACCGATAGCCTTAATGCAGTTCAGCTCTGTATCGGGATAGAGTCGTTTAAAATTGTTTACGTAATGTCGGTATTCAAATGCAATGCCTTCCAAAACGCTGCGATACAGGTGCTCTTTTTTGTGCCTGAAGTTCAGCCCGGCCCAGCTTCCTTGAAGGTTCGGCTCATATGGGAAATTTCTTCCTGCGTAGTGGGGACAAAAGATGATTCCATCTGATCCCACCGGTACTTCAGCCGCTTTTTCATTCAGCTCTCTAAATATTGTCTCTTTCTCGGCCGATGAATCTCCAAATGCTTCTGCAAACCATTCGATACAAAGCCCGCCGCCATTGATGTAGGCCAGTGAATACCAGCACCCATCGATAACACTGCGACACGACAGCATGGCCGCCTTTTCCACGTCCGGCCGGAATTCGGTGCTGCAAAAAGTCAATACCGAGGCTGTACCTGCGGTATCGACGGATTCTCCGGGGATAACCAAACCGGCGCCCAGGAGCCCGGCTGCAGTATCGCCACATCCGGCAGCAATGGGAAGACCCGGTTGTAAACCCATCTTCGAAGCATATTCGCGCGTCAAAAAACCGATAATCTCAGTGGGGGATATAATCCGCGGCAATTTATCCATATCTACATCAAACTGCGAGCAGAGTTCATTCGACCAGGATCTGTTTTTGTTGTCCGACAAATTGGTAAAATGGATGTAAGTATAATCAATAAAGGCGGATTCCGCCTTTAAACCGGCAAATTTACCGGCGATAAAGACCGATGGCTCAATAAATTTCGCAGTCTTGTTATAAATGTCGAGTTTTTCTTCCTTCCACCAGAGCAATTTCGGCCCAAAGAAAAACCCCGGCGCTGAACCGGACTGGCGGATCACATCCCTCTTGTATCGATTCATTTCTTCAATCTGGTCACCGCATCGGGTATCAAGCCAACTGTCGTAATGGGTGGTCGCCTCCCAGTTTTCATCGATCCCCATCAGCCCTGCCATCTGCCCGTCGATCGCCATAGCTGTTACTTCGCCATCGCCCAGCTTACCCACCGCCTGCTGGATGGCACACATTGTCTCGGTCAGCATTTCAGCGGGTTTCTGCTCGGTCAAGCCGGGTTCAGGGTGGTAACGTGCTGAAGGCACATAGGATTGAGATTTCAAGTTACCTTCGCGATCGAATATCGATGCCTTGACACCCGTGGTACCGACATCCACACCCAAATACGTTTTCACCATTTCAATCTCCGCGCTGCTTCGATAAAACCAAACACCTTAAGATACATTGTAGAAATAATTGTTATTCCCATCTGGGATTATTTATAATATTCGGTTTCCCGTCCTTTTCTACAATCACCTTGCGAAACCCTGTGCTTTCGATGGTTTTGTAATCGTGCCCGGCGTCCCCCCTAAAACAAAAAAATGTGATAAAAGGATCGTTCCCGATATTGATACTGCGATGAGCAAAACGCTTGGGAACGTACACCGCGTTTCCGGGGGTTACTTCCTTGTAATCCCACTCGCCTTCAGGATTTTCCATCAGCATGTAACCGTGCCCCTGAAGGCAATAATATACTTCGGCGGTTTCAAGAATATTGTGAAAATGGCCCTTGGTCATAAAATATTCTCCACCGACCGACCCCGGGTATGTAATGCTCGTACCGAATGCCAAATCGCCGGCATCCGCCGGCATCCCCAGTTCATAAAATTCATACACCAGTGGATTGTGATTGGTGACCATTCTTTCAGCTTCTTTCTGATCCCTAAAGATGCTCTTGATATCCGCAAGATATCTTTTTGAGCTTTGCCTCTCTTTTGAGAGTCCATCCGTTAAGCTGAAGAAGATCGAAACCGCCTGATCAATGACTTTTTTCCCCATTGTTCTGCCTTATGCTTAAGTGGGAATTCTACCATCTGTCTACGCACCAACAGATACAGGCCTTTTTTCCCTGATTGACTGATTGCCGGCATTGACGACCATGACTGCCATCTTACCATCGATACCGGTTACCACGGGTTCCCGGTCTTCTATAATGCATTGGATAAAATCCGTGTCTTCTAAGAGGTAGGCTTCGATAAACAGATCACGCCAGCTTTTTATCACCGGTTTGACCATACTACCGGGGTGTCGACAGGTCACAACTGAATTTTCTTCAAGACGTCCCACAAACATCACCCCTTCTGTTCCGAGTATCTCGACCCGGGCATCGTATCCATAACCAACCGAAACGGCACCATCAATGAACCCCTGCATACCGTTTACAAATCGCGCACTGAGGATAACGTTGTCATAGAAATCAGGAAATGCATCTCTTGCCTCAGGGCACCTGTAGTTTCCTGCAATCGCATACACTTCCTCAAATTCGCTTTCGGTAAACCATCTGAGCGTATCAATATCATGGCTATTGACTTCAGCCAGTGGGCCGTTGCTCTTTTCGATATCATATTGCCATCTCTGGGGCGTACTGGGTCCGTGGGTAAGCGATTTTACGAGTACAACATCCCCGATGTCGCCGGCTTCAATCCGTTGTTTTGCGGCTGTAAAGCTGGCATCAAACCGTCTCATAAAACCGATCTGAAGCTTAACCGAATGTTCTGAAGCCGCCTCGATCATTTCCTCACACTCTAAAACAGTCATAGCCATGGGTTTCTCGCAGAGGATGTGTTTCCCCGCTATAGCGGCATCGACAACGATATCTCTGTGGTGTACTGTAGGAGCCACGACGACAACCGCATCAACCGCATCACTGTCGAGGGCATCCCGATAGTCAAGGTAGTGGTCGGGTATATCAAATTCGTTGCATGCTTTGGCAGCCGCATTTTCAAATGGGTCGGCGACAGCAACAAGGCGTGTTTCAGGTATGGCCCTAGAAAAATTTTTCATATGAATCATACCCGCCCTGCCGGCGCCGATAACACAGATTCCGATCATATTTTTTTTCATCTCCTACTGGAGACCTTTGAAAAATATTCAATTTCGTTTTAGTTCAAGGAAGGCGAAAAATTTAACCACAGGAATACATTGAGTATTTCGAGGATTAAAATTTGAGCCTGACACCGAAATTGGATGAAAGGGGGTGTTTTTCAAAGGTCTCCTACCGGTCTACCCTTTTTATTGACTGGCCTCGTTTGACCGATGCCCGACTCGGTCAAAACCGTTCGGGCTAACTCAAAACCACGTTTTTCCCATCTGCTGCAGATTTAAGCCCCGCCTCTAAAACCTGCATTTCCTTCATGCCGTCATAAAAATTGGGTTCGATTATTTTTTTATTTACGATCGCATCCAGAAAATCCACCACAGCGTGGACGAATTCGTGTTCATATCCGATGATGTGCCCAGGCGGCCACCAGGCTCCAACATAGGCATGTGACGATTCGGTCGCCAGGATGGTCCTGAACCCCTGGGAATCATCGGGGTCCTCGTTGGAAAAAAATTGGAGTTCATTCATTCTTTCGAGATCGAAGATGAGGCTGCCCTTGCTCCCATAGATTTCAAAATAATTATAATTTTTCCTCCCCGGCGCAAACCGTGTGGCTTCAAAAGAACCCAGTGCACCATTTTCAAACTCCGCCAGCATAAACGCCGCATCCTCGACGCTGACCTTCCCCGTATCACTCCCTTTGGTAGCGCCTTTAAAGGTACCGGATGCTTCTTCATCGGGCAGCGGTCTTTCCTGAATGAAATTGGCGGTTAGACAGGAGACACGCTTGATATCCCCGACCAGAAACCGCGCCAGATCGACGCTGTGGGAATTGAGATCTCCATGGGGACCCGAACCGGCCGTCTCTTTTTGAAGATGCCATGTGAGCGGGAAATTGGGATCGACAATCCAGGATTGCAGATAGGCTCCCCGCCAGTGAAAGATCCGACCGATTTTGCCGTCATCGATCAGTTTTTTGGCAAGCTGAACGGCAGGGCACCGCCTGTAGTTGTGGTTCAGGTAGTGTGTTATTGCATTCTCTTCTGCCGCCTCGTACATCTCCCTGGCTTGCTCGTAAGACAGGGCAATGGGTTTTTCACAAAAGATGTGTTTGCCCGCTTTTGCCGCAGCCACAGCGATATCATGATGGAGATGGGTCGGCACACCGATATCAATGATGTCGATATCATCTCTTTTGACAACCTTTTGCCAATCGGTCTCGATCTCTTCCCAACCCCAGCGATCTGCAAATTCTTGTAAAGGCCCTGCATGCCGGCCACAAGCCACCTTAAGGACCGGCTCAGCAGCCACGTCGAAGAAATGAGGGGCCTGCTTCCACGCATTGCTGTGCGCTTTGCCCATAAATTTGTAGCCTATCATGCCTATATTTAACTTCTTCATGAGTCCACCCTCCCTGCTGCGTCAATTCACTTTATCGAGGCGTTTGCCGTGTTGCTTAAGAACAATTAATCTGTGGTAAACGTCATACCGAAAAGTGAGGGCACGAAATTCACATTGGTTGCCTATGTGAGATTGCCGACAATATTTTTCAAGGCCTTGACGCTCTGTTCAACTGCCCAGTCCTCGTTGTTGTTGTAATCCGGATGAAGAAAATCGATCTCTACTGCCAAAAAACCCTCATAACCGTTATCTTTCAAAATTTGGGCCAGCTTCTGGTTGTCCACGAATCCGTCACCGATTGGTGTACTGGAGAAGAAGAACCAGTCATTGACGGCTGCGCCTTTTTGGGGTTTCAAATCTTTGATGTGGGTGGCGTAGACGTGTTTGGCCAGTTTTTCCATCCCTTGAACCGGATCATCCAGAACACGCATAAAATTACCCGTATCGAAGTTAATGCCAAAATAGGGCGAGTTAACATTGTTGATAAGGGTAAGCATTTCATCCGAGTCAAAGTCGATGTGATTTTCATCTGCCAGTTTGATACCGTACTTTTCCGCCTCTTTAACTGCCTCTGAAAACATTTGTGACAGTTTTTCGATTTGGGGCCCATGGGGTTCAAATCGAAACATCAGGCTGCTGCCAACCACCCGCATGACGTTGGCACCGATATCATGGGCATATTCGATGCTTGCCATCATTTCATCAAAGGCCTTTTCGTTTTTGCCGGCTTCCAGCCCATCCGGATGTCCCCAGGCAAAAACCCGATCCAGGTTTGATTCATCAAGCATTCCCTTGATCTCGCTGAGATACGATTTGTCAAAACGGGGTATGAAACAAGATTCCAGAGAAACCCCATCGACCGTCAACTCTTTTGCCCGCCTGATAAAATCCTCGAGCGTCATCTCCTTGGATGGTTTTTCCTGCTCGGGGTAGACTTCACCAAAAAATCTGTGATAACAATAACTATCGATACCGACTTTCATGCGTTTACCTCCTTAATGATATTGATATCCCCGTTAAGCGAAAAAAGTGCTCAACCGGGGGTTATTGATTACCTGATTCTCCTGCAGCGAACATGCTGGTGTCGTATTTACGGCTGCTTTGAACCGTTGTCGCACGGCATCAGACGGAAAACCGATGCATGGTAACGCTTTCGTACCGTTTCCCGGGTTTTAAAAAAGGCCTTGAGAAATGCGCATGGTTCACCGCGTCCGGGAAATGCTCCGTCTCGAGGCACAGGGCACTGTGTTTTGGGTACACCTCTTTTTGCATCCCTTGAACATTGTCCAGAAAATTTCCGGTATAGAGCTGCACACCCGGCAAATCGGTAAAAACAGTCATGCTTCTGCTGCTTATCGGGTCAAAGAGCCGTGCGGCAAACCGAAGTGTTTCTTCATCAAGCACCGAAGATTCATTGATGACAAAACAGTGGTCATATCCCCCGTCCGTAAGTTGAATGTCGTCCCCCACTCGCTTTTTCCGTCTAAAATCCATCGGTGTGCCTTCGACCGACAGAAGTTCTCCGGTGGGAATCAGGGCATCGGTCACCGGGAGATAGCAGGAGCAGTTTAAGGTCAGCAGATGGTCGAGTATGGTTCCCTTCCCCGCACCCTGTAAATTCCAATACGTATGATTGGTCAGATTGACCGGTGTTTCTTTATCTGTTTCAGCAGTATACTTAAAAAAAAGTTCATTTTCCATGTTGAGCAGATAAGTAACAGTGACATTCAGATTACCGGGGTAGTTTTCTTCGCCGTTCGGTGAGATATATGAAAGCGTCACGCCGCCACTGTCGCGGGTCTCAAACCGATCAGCTGCCCAAATGACCTTACTGAGCCCCTTGACACCGCCATGCAGGTGGTGGTCTCCATCGTTTTTTGGCAGGACATATTCCCGGCCGTTTATGGTAAATTTTCCGTTTGCAATTCGATTGGCAAAACGCCCCACAGTGGCTCCCAGGTAATGGGGATCGTTCAAATAGGCTTCCATTGTATCAAATCCAAGGGCAATATTTTCTATTCGGCCCTTGGCATCCGGCATTCGAAATGACGTCAGAGCGGCTCCAAATGGGATGACACTAAAGGCGTATCCATTGGGGTTTTCAACTGTGATTTTTTCCAAACGTCTACCGTCCGGCAGTGTGCTAAAATGTTCTTTTTTAAAATTCACTTTTTCCCTGATACCCGGTTAAAACCCCAAAATTCACAATCCGCCCCTTTATCATATAAGACAGAAGATGTTGTTTTTGAGGAGTTTTCCAATTATATGGATGTCAATTAAAATGCTTCGATTTCAAGATCAAACACCTTTGCCAGATTCGCTATCTCTTTGCTCCAGTGATCGGCAATTAGACAATTATGGTGGGAATAAAATGAATTCATCATTTTATGGCCGTTCGAAATTCTGACAACTGCCCCGTTTCGACAGTCGGATCCGGGATACTGAACATAATCCTCCAAATACCCCTCCGCGATCATGAGTTTATTAAAAGTGAGATCCAATTTGGCCAGGGTAAGGTTGCCGATGGGCAAACGCGCATCTATTGCCGTCGCATTCTTATCAACGATACCGAGGACTTTCGGCTTAAGCTGCCATGTCGTTGCAAAAGATTCCGGCACAACTCCCAGATAGCCGCAATGGGCAACCAACAAATGGTTTTCCGGATTTTCAACACTCGGGAACTTGTCTATTTTTTCATGCTTCAATGCGGTCATTCCCATCAGAAACGGATAGATGTTGCTCATCATAATCGGTACATTCAGTGACTTATGAAGAATGTACTTTGTGGTAAGAGAGATGGTATCGGCTTCGCATGCCCACAAGAGTCCACACTCTTCAAAAAGCATATTCCAGGCCAGGCATGGCGTGGTATCTGAAAAGCGGGACTCATTGAGGCAGTTGATACCGACCCCTTTAATAGCACCGTCATTCCCAATCTCCTGCTTGATGGCGATATAGATTTTAATCGCGCTGTAAAGCGCTCTTGTCGAAACCCCTTCAGTTTTAAAATGCCATTTTTTTAAGACCGCCTCTGCCTGCGCATCCGGAATCTGTTTGGCCTTTTCGCCAAATGCTTTGAAGCTTCTTTTTTCAATGGTGATGCCGAACTTCTCCTTAATGGACTGTGTGCAACTGTCCTCCCACCAGTAAAACCGCTTGAAGATATCGGCCTGAAATCCTTCACCGGGGTTATCCTGAAAGACCAGAAATTTTGTTTGCTTCAGTTCTCTTTTTACACCCAGACATTTGCATACTGTTTTTGTCAATTCCAGGTCGTAGGGGGCAAATATGTTTAACCCCGCATCTTTTAAAAAAGATACAATCTCCCAATCCCACATGGCAACGGTTCCAAATTCAGAAGTGATAATGAGTATGGGCAGATCGATCTGTCTAAAATCGGTTATCTGCTTAAAGGCATCTCCAAGCAGTTGTGGAAATAGAATCGCATCAGCCTCGGGGAGGGTGGAACCCAGCGCCACAGGGGTTAGTATTTCGGCTTCTCCGGCCAGCAACCGTTTCAACCTGCTCAGCTGTCGGCTAAATTCATCATCTTTTCCGGATGGAAAATAAACCGGAACCAAGCGTGCTTTCATAATGTTCTCCTTATAGGTATTGGAAGCACCGGCATATCACATTCACGCGATATTGAGTCAATGTCTGCAGAGGCGCCGTGGGATAGTTTTGCGAAGCGTCTGGTGTAAATTTACTTAGCAATTGTGTGGTCGTCTTTCATGTTAAATTTCAGGCCGAAGAGAGATCAGTCCTTCTTTTGCGTATAAAATGCAACCGCAGCGATAATAATCAGCCCTTTTACAATCCACTGCCAATAGGCGGATACATCCAGAAGGTTTAATGCGTTGCTCAGAATAGCAATAATAAAGACCCCGGCAATTGTTGCGCCGACACTGCCTTTGCCGCCGGTAAGGCTCGTGCCGCCGAGCAGGACCGGTAAGATTGAATCCAACATATACCGTTCGCCGACCAGTGGGTCTCCCATTCCCATCCGGCTGGCCAAATATATACCAGTCAGTGCAGCGGTGCAGCTGCAGATCATGTACGCGACGATCTTGATCCTGTCTGTTTTGATCCCCGAGAGCCTGGCCACTTCTTCATTTCCACCGGTCGCATATATATAGCGGCCAAAAATCGTCCGTCTGAGGATAAAAATCCCTGCCGCAGCGACCGCAGCAAAGAGAAAAATCGGAAATGGAATAAACCACACCTTTCCCCACGCAAGAAATTCAAAACTGGGTGGAATCGAACCAACCGGGGATTTGGTATAAAGCAGCAGCGCCCCCTGAACGGCGGACATCATGCCCAGGGTCACAATGAGCGGATGGACCCGGGTTCTGGTAATGATAAACCCGTTGCAGAAACCGATAAAAAGAGCTGCCACAATGACCAGTGCAACCACAGGAAAAATCAATGGTTCACGACCGAGAATTATCCCGGTCGTCAGGGTCGAGGCCATGCTGACCACCGAACCAACGGACAAGTCGATTCCGGCAGTCAATATGGTGAACGTCTGCCCGACACTCACCAGCCCGAGAGCGACCACCTGTCTCAATAGATTTTGAATATTGCGCGATGTCAGAAATATATCGGATAAGAGACTTGTCGCAACCACCAGTCCAATAAGAACAAAGTATACGATAACGGTTCTATCCCGTTTAAAAAAGCTAACCCGCAAGTGGCTTCTCCTGCCTGTGGGTTTGATCCATATGCTGTGCGGTGGCCATCATCAGAATGCGTTCCTCAGTGGCTTCGGACGGAGGGAGCTCGCCCACGATCCGGCCATCGTGCATCACCAAAATTCGATCACTCATCCCAATGATCTCAGGCAGCTCTGAAGAGATCATGAGGATGGCTGCCCCCTGCCTGGCCAGAAGCCTCATGAGTTGATAAATTTCAGTCTTTGCACCCACATCGATTCCTCGGGTCGGCTCATCCAAAATAAGGATTGAGGGGTTAATATTGATCCACTTTGCCAAAATGACCTTCTGTTGGTTACCACCACTGAGGTACTGGATCTCCTGCTCGATGCCAGTTGTGACGATGCCGTACTCCTTAACACAATCGGTGCTAAAATCCTTTTCCTTTGCCTCGCTGACAAAACACCACCTTTTGATTCTACCCAGGATGGGTAGGGTCAGGTTCTTTCTTACGGGCAGGCTGTAGACCAGGCCGTCCTTTCCACGGTTTTCGGTCACAAATCCGATGCCACCGGCAATGGAAGATTTTGGTGCTGCTTTTTTGATCGGCCGGCCATTCAACAAAACGGTTCCGCTATCGATGCTGTCTGCACCAAATATCGCCCGGGCGACCTCTGAGCGGCCAGAACCCACCAGACCCGCCAACCCCATGATCTCACCGCTGTAAACCTTGAACGAGATCTGCTTTAGAGAATTACCGCTGCAGACATTTTCCAAAGCAAGAACCTCTTTTTTCTCCCCCTGCCCCCGGACAGGAAAGGTTTCAGTAAGGCTCCTGCCGACCATCATGTTGACAATCTTTGGTTTGTCCACATCTTTTGTTTTTACCTGTCCCACCAGTTTCCCGTCTTTTAAAACCGTGGTTCGGTCTGAAATTTCAAAAATTTCATCGATTCGATGAGAGATGTATATAATCGTTTTCCCACTTTTTTTGAGCGCCCGGATGATACGAAATAGCGAATCCAGCTCCCGCCCTGAAACCACGGCTGAAGGTTCATCCATCACAATGACATCCGCATTTAGAGACAATGCCTTGGCGATCTCGACCATCTGTTGATGGGCCACGCCAAGATCCTTGACCTTGGATTGAATATCGATATCGGCTTCCAGGTCGGCCAGAAGTTCTGTTGCTCTCTGATTCAGACGAGCCGTATCGATAAGTCGCCATCGTTTGCTCGGCTCGCGTCCCAGAAAGATATTTTCAGCCACAGAGAGTTCGGGGATAAGATTAAACTCCTGATAGATAATGCTGATTCCTGAATTTTGGGCATCTTTGGGCGAAGAAAAAGAGATTTCCCTTCCCCTCAGAAAAATCTTCCCCTCCTCCGGCTGTTAAACACCGGCAAGGGTCTTCATCAGTGTCGATTTACCGGCCCCGTTCTCGCCCACGACCGCGTGGACTTCCCCTGGCAGACAACTAAAATCGACCTGATCAAGTGCCAAAACACCGGGAAATGCTTTTGACACCTTTTGCATTTCCACTATATTTTCAGCCATTTTCACCCTATTTTTCTGATGTGTATTGGGAAGGACCACAAAGGCCCTTCCCGTTAAAACATCATTTTGGGAGCCATTTTGCGGGGAGTGTATTGTTCCACGCATCATCAGGCCAATCTTTGTGGGCCATCTGGTCCCAGGGAACATCGCTTTTGACGTTCTCCGTATCCACTGTCGTTATAATTGTCCTGGGAACATCGATAATAAAGGGCACAGGCGTTCCGTTAAGAACTTTCAATGCCGTTAGAACCGAATCAGCGCCCATGGAGACCGGAAAATCGATGCTCATGGCCGGAAATCCCAATTCCTGAACTCTTACCAGAAACGCATTGAGATGATCACCGGTGATGGGCACTTTCATACCCGCTTCATTTAACGCCTCTAGTGCTCCGGCATTTTGGAGCCCATCGCCCCATACACCGTCGATCTTTTTGCCGTAGGATTGGATCATGGCCGCCATTATCTTCTTTCCCTCAGCCGGTGACCAGTTTGCATACTGGAGATCCAAGAGCTTTATGCCCGGGAACTGAGCCAGAATTTCCTTACCCCCGTCAATTCTCTCTTCTGCGGGGCCGGCGCCTGCAAAACCACCCAGCATCACAATATTACCCTTACCTTTTAGCACCTCAGCAAGCCAGAGCATCTGCATCCGTCCCTGGGTGTAATTGCTGGATGTGACGAATGAGACAAAGTTATCGCTTTTGACTCTCCGATCCACTGTAACCACCGGAATTCCCTCTTTCATCACCCGCGTAACAATCGGATCCAGAGCAGCCATCGTGGCAGCACTGATAATCAACAGATCGATTCCCTTGGCCACCAGGTCTTCAACATCGGCGATTTGTTTGTCGGGTTTGTCGTTTGCATCGGTCACGTAGAACTTTTTAATCAAACCCTTTTGATTATCCGCTTCGGCTCTTACCTGCAGATCAAAATAGACTCGCCAGGAATTGGAAACAGACGCATTGCTGAATCCGATGACATAAGGCGGCTTCTTTTTATACTTTGCCGTGTCAACCATTTTAAGGGCATTTGTGTCCCAGAGCCATGACCGCGGGAAGCGATCGGCCCAGGCAACAGATCCCAAAGTGACACTTAAGAATGACCCTGCGATAAGGATTGCTATTAATTTTTTCATCTAAAACCTCCTTTTTTGGTTTTTAATAATGTTTGAGGATCGCTCCTCTCCTCTCCACCGATACTGTATCGGATGTACGGTCTGCTATGGATCACCCCCTTTCACTGATACGCTCTCGGGCTCCTTTATCAGGAGCCCCTTCTGAATGTGGCATAAAACGATGAGGCCAGAATAATTATGGCACCTTTGACGAGGTATTGGGCCTGTATCGGCAAATGAAGCAACAAAACCAAATTATATAACATGATAATAATCAAAACCCCGACAATCGTTCCCATTACCCCGCCTCTGCCGCCCGCAAAGGATGTGCCCCCCATAACCACCGCCGCAATGGAGTCGAGTTCATAGCCTTTGCCGACCCAGTTATCTGAAATGCCGACATAGCCTGCCAGGTAAAGACCGGCAATGGCAGCGGTAAAGCCCGAGATCATATAAACGACGATAATCACCCTGTCGATGGGATACCCGGAAAGAAAAGCCGTCTCAATATTACCTCCGATGGCATAGATCTGCCGCCCCAGGATCGTCTTTTTTAAGACAATGACGGCGATGACCGTTAAAATGGCCAGAGAAAGAATCGACGTAGGGACCCCGCCGATACTTCCGGTTCCCAAAAAACGCATAATCTGTGGAAATCCCCCTTTGGGCGCCCCTCCGGTGTAAAGGAATCGAAGTCCCTGAATAATGATCATCATACCAATGGTAGCCATAAACGGTTGAACCTTGCGCTTGGTAATAAGGAGTCCATTGGCCAGACCGACAATGAGGCCAAAAAGCAGACAAACCATGGCGACCGGTAGAAAAAGCGCATCCTGCCCCCGGGTATTGTGCGCAATAATTACAGCTACCGTTGCCATTACAGAGGCGACCGAGAGATCCAACCCCCCGCCACCGATCAAAATGACAAACGTCTGACCAATGGCAACCATGCCAAGCGCAGCCGCCTGATTGAGGATATCTTTCAAATTCTGTGGATTTAAAAAATTGGGAGAAACCAATGAAGCGGCAATAAAAAGTATCCCTAAAAAAATATAAATGCCGTATCTTTCAAAAAGGGTTTTAAATGACATCGAAAATCTTGGGATGGATCTATCAGCCGCAAGTTCCATAAAATTTATCTCTCTGGTACCATGCTGAATCGGTTAAATACTGCATGAGATGATTCATTCTGCCCTGCAAAACAAAGGGTATATGCAGAGTATCCACGATCAATTTAGTGGATTATTGGTTTTTGGTCTTGTTTTTAATGCTGCGATAAAGATCCCGATAGTGTTTATCATGTATCGCACATCCGACGACCTGCTGTGCGATCATCAGGGTCAGACAGCGATCGCATATGGTACAGTAATTGATCGAATCGAACTCACCGGCAAGCAGTTTTTTTGGGAACAGCGGATCGGCAAGCGATTGTCTGCCGACACCCACCAGGTCAACGTTGCCGTCTCTTAAATTCTTTTCCGCCCAGTACAAGAAGTCTTTTTTTGCGGGATCCGGTTCCGGCAGATCGTTTTTGCCATCCCTCAAGGAGCTGTAGCCCGATCCGATCACGGGGATATTGACCGCCTTCTTCACCGCTTGTGCCCATCCAAAAAGCCGGTATATACCCACTGGATACTTTTTTGAGGGCTGGGTAATTTCAGAGCCGGCAATCCCTGCTGAGACATTGATATAATCCATCCCCGCCTCTTCGATCATCTTCGAAAAGGCAATCGGTTCACTGAGGTCCTCGATAACCTCTTCCGGGCCAGCCGCGCCAAAACCACCGGGTACGCCATCGTACGCGTTAAACCGAACACCCAACAAAAAAGAGTCGTCATCCACTGCATCCTTCATTTTTCGCGTGGTCTCTCTGAAAAATCGGGTGCGGTTTTCAAAGGACCCGCCATAACGATCGTTTCGGGTATTTGCGGGCTGGATCATTTCAGTGCATACATAACCGTGACAATGCTTGAAATCGATGCCGTCTGCCCCCACCTGTTTGGCGATAACCGCAGCATTGACAAAATTATCGCCGATCTGATCGATTTCTTCTTCTGTCAGGACATGAATATCCGGATCTTTTGTCGGGTAGACCGAAATAACTTTTGAAAAAGCCGCCTCGCTGAGCCGACCCGATTGGTTGAGCTGGAATAAAATCAGTGATTCTCCATTGATTTTCCGCATCTCGTTGATCAACCGTTCCAGCCCTTTCGCGTTTTGTTCGGTAATCGATAACTGGCTTTTTCTGGCCCTGCTCTCAGAAGTGATGGTCAGAGACTCGGTGAAAATGATACCGGCACCCCCCTCGGCAAACCGCCGATAGCGATTAAGGGAAAGATCGGAAGGGTCGCCCGTGGCATCGGCATCGTTGCATTCCATTGGCTGAAACACAATCCGATTGGGCGCCTCTTTTTTTCCGACGCGGATGGGGGTGGAAATCATCTGGGTGTTCATTTCTATAACCTTGCTGTTTTGCTGAAAAAATATTGAATTCATCTGATGTGATCGGTCTCCATTATAATAAATTCAAACCTGATAAACCCCGGAAGTTAGAGCGATGCACGTATCGGCGTCTTACGCTTTTCCCCTATATTTGGCAGATTAACACAGTATTTTCTGTTTGACTTATACGGACAACCTGATGTATTTACAAATATGATAATTACAGATTTAAACTTTTGTCAATAAAAATAATCAACACAAAATGACACCTTACCGATTGATATGCAAAAGCTTATCAGGACAAAAAATCAAATAAGGAAAGGAGGTAACCATGGTCCAGACAAATGAGATAGGCATCGGGATGTTGGGGTATGCTTTCATGGGCAAGGCGCACACGAATGCGTTCAAAAAGCTTCCCTACATATATTATCCGCCACCGGCCATCCCGGTTTTACATGGGATCTGTGGCAGAAATGCAGCGGCCGTCCAAGAGGCAGCCGAACGATTTGGTTATCGGTATGGAACCACAGACTGGAAAAAACTGATTGACGATCCAAATGTCAACATCTTTGACAACAACGGACCCAACAACGTCCACAAGGATCCCTGTATCGCTGCCCTTGAGGCCGGCAAACATACGATTGTCGAAAAACCCCTGGCAATGGATGTGGCTGAAGCCAGAAAAATGACTGAGGTCGCCCAGGCGGCTGCCAAAAAAGGCATCAAAAGTATGGTCTCTTTCAGCAATCGGTTTTCCCCTGCGGTGTTATTGGCCAGACGTCTGATTCAAGAGGGCAAGATCGGCAATATCTATCATTTCCGGGCTGCGTTTCTCCAGGACTGGTTGCTAGATCCCAACTTCCCGCTGGCCTGGCGTCTGAAAAAAGAGGTTGCCGGCTCCGGTGTACTGGGCGATCTCAATGCCCACAGTATTGATATGGCTCGCTTTTTAACGGGTCTGGAAATCACCGAGACCTGTGGAATAACCGAAACCTTTATCAAAGAGAGGCCTGTCCCCCTTGAAACTTCGGGGCTTTCCGGTAAAGCCGGCGAGGAAAAAGGAGCCGTCACTGTCGATGATGCCTCGCTGGGTATGTTTCGATTCGACAATGGTGCCCTGGGCAGTATCGAGGCCAGTCGATTTGCCACGGGGAGAAAGTCGTTGTGGCAGATCGAAGTGTATGGCAGCCGCGGGGCCATCCAGTTTGAACTCACCCAAAACAATCTGCTTCAGTATTTCTCCACAGACGACCCGTTGGAGATTCAGGGCTTTAGGACCATTGTCGTGACCGAAGCGGATGTCCATGACTTTATCAAGCACTGGTGGCCGCCCGGTCATATGCTGGGGTGGGAACATCATCACTGTCATACCATTTTTCATTTTGTCAACTGCGTTGCAAACGATCTGGAGGTCAGCCCTTGGGGGGCGACTTTTGAAGATGGTTTAAAGGTCCAATTGATATTAGATGCCCTGCAGCGCTCCGAAAAAGAGAGAGGCTGGGTTAAAGTGGAACAGTAAGCAATAAAAGGAGAATAGCCAAATGAAAATAGGAATGTTTACCGCCAACTTTATGGATCGCGATCTGGAATCGGTCTTTAAAATGATGGCTGAAATGGGATACGAGACTGCAGAGCTCCCTGCATTTACAGGTAACGGGCATCTGGACATCGATGAAGTCCTTACCGGAAATAACGCCAAAAAAATTAAAGATCTGGCCAAGAAATATAACCTTACCATTTCTGCTTTGAGCAACCATACTGAAGGACAATTGGTACTGGGCCCGCACACCAAAGACACCGACGTTTTTTTTAAGGGAACACCGGCTGAAAAGATAAAATTCGGTATGGAGCGTATGAAAAGGACCGCTAAAGCGGCGGCAGCCCTGGAGGTACCGGTAGTCTGTGGTTTTATCGGCTGCGAAAATTTTGCCCGCTGGTTTCCCTTTCCCTATCCGGAGGGATGGGATGAAATGGGCAATGATTTTGTCGAACGCTGGGGCGAAATCCTGGACACTTTTGAAAAAGAAGGCGTTAAATTTGGCCACGAACCCCATCCAAATGAATACGTTTACAACATCGAAACCGCCATCAAAAGTGTGGAATTGATGGGCGGAAGAAAAGAGTGGGGGTTTAATTTCGATCCTGCCAATATCGTCATTATGGGAATCGACCCGGTTATTTTTATCCAGGAACTCGGCGACAGAATTTATCATGCACACGCCAAGGACGGAGAAGCCGTGGAGCACAATGTTCGCCGGTCCGGATTGCAAGCGACCGGGAAATGGGGTCGCATCGACCGCGGTTTCCGGTTCCGAATCCCAGGGTGGGGCTCTGTGCCGTGGAGAAGAGTACTTACCGAAATGAGACTGGTCAATTACGATTACGTGTTGAGTTATGAACACGAAGACGTGGTGATGAGCCGCGAAGACGGTATGGAAAAGACCATCGAATATCTAAGGCCGTTGATTATCAAAGGTCGCTATGAAGGAAGGGGCGATAAACTTTTTGAATAATCCCCAGCAATAGATCAAAGAAAGGATAACAATATGATTACTGGAATTCATCATGGCTGTGTAATCGTATCAGATATGCAGAAATCGCTTGTCTTTTATCGGGACAAACTGGGTCTCAAGGAGGTCATGAATCTTAAATTCGATGCCGATCCGGTGATGATGGATCTTCAGGGGACCGAACCCAAGCAGCACCTGGTGATGCTCGCGGCGGGCAATGCCCATGTGGAACTCATTCACTATTTAGAGCCAAAAGGTCAACAGTCAGACCATGCACCCTGTGACTTTCCAAACATGCACATATGCTTGCAGGTTGACGATATCATGGCCGCCTATGAAAAAGCAAAACAGGCCGGCATTCACACGTTCCACCGGGAACCGGTCTTTATCCAGGATTCCGGAACACCCTTGGATGGATATGGTTACGTATATTTCAGAGGACCGGATAACGAAATTCTGGAATTCATGCAGGTGGCGGGTTAACTCGTCAGGGAACCGGTTAACGAGTGATAAGGAGAGGAAATATGTATCTCTCATCGGCTGATTTTAAAAAAAGGATTGAATTCAGTCTATGTCAGCAGCATGCCAGCGATGATGATGTACGCGCCTTCTGTGACAAAGCGATTCAGGCAGACGTTGGTGTGGCTTGTGTCAACCCTGTCAATATTCCCCTGACCGTTCAACGGCTTGAAGGTCAGGAGATCGGGATCAGCGCCAACGTAGGGTTCCCGTTTGGGTCTCATTTGCCTGAAGTGAAAGCGCTTGAAACACGCAAAGCGATCGAGGGCGGGGCCACCCAGATCGATATGGTCATCAACGTCGGCGCACTCAAATCGAAAAGAGACAATCTGGTAATGGAAGACATCCGAGGCGTCGTTGAGGCGGCCCATGGGATTACCGTCAAAACCATTATTGAAACCTGGGTGCTGACGGAAGAAGAGAAAAAACGGGCCTGTCGAATTGCGGAAAATGCCGGCGCCGCGCTGGTAAAAACAACCACCGGGGTTCGCACCCAGTACTTGCTCGAGATAAATGCTGATCCGAAAGGAGCAACCGTGGCGGACATGCATTTGATGCGCCGGGTTTTGGGTCCGGAGATAAAAATCAAAGCTTCGGGCGGCATCTACACCCTCGACTTTGCCCTCGAGTTGATCAGAGCGGGCGCAGATCAGCTTGGTGTCAGCCAGGGAGAAAAGATTATCCGAAAATTTACGGAAAATTATCCGGACGGCCTGGAGCTGTCCGGATAACGGATAGAACCGTAGGGTTAAAAGATAAGGGAGGATCAACGGTGGCCGACCAAACAAAATCGAGTAAGGCCTATGTCATTGGGATCGACAGTGGGACTTCGTCCACCCGGGCCATTCTTTTTGATGAAAAAGGTCAGGCACTTGCCGAAGGACGTCGGGCATACGACGTACTGCGGCCACAACCGGGTTGGGTGGAGCAAAAGGCTGTTTGGTGGTGGGAGGCCCTGGCGGGTTCGATCCGGGACCTGCTATCAAAAAGCCCTGTAAAATCGGAACAGATCCAGGGCCTGGCCATTACCCACCAACGTATCACAGCGGTCCCTGTCGACCGGTCGATCGAACCGCTGCGCAACGCAATCTTATGGAATGATATTCGATGCAGCGAACAGAATGAAAAGGCGCTTGAAACGGTCGGACGTGAGAAAATCTACCAGCGGACCGGATACAATCCGGGTATATGGACGGTCTACAAAGCCATGTGGCTCCAAGACAACGAGCCGGATATATATCATCGAATGCACAAATTTCTCCTGGTTCAGGATTACTTGATGTATAGACTGATCGGGAAACTGGTCACCACATCGAGTGCTGCCGTCATGACGGGGTGCCTCGATGTGGGGCACCGGCATCGATGGGCCGAAGACATACTGGAGGGCTTTGAGATTTCCCCTTCCATATGGGTGGAAAATATTCTATCGGGTGGACAAATCGCCGGAAGAATTCACAGAGAGGCATCGCTTGAAACCGGGCTGCCGGAGGGTTTGCCTGTTGTCACCGCAGCCGGCGATCAGCCCTGTGGCGTCGTTGGCGTGGGACTCACAAAACCCTCGATGCTAGGAGTCAACGGCGGCACATCGTGCTCGATGGAAACGTGCACCGAGCGTCTCCGGTTGGATCCGGATGCCAACTATTTTATTGAAATCAGCCCCATGGGAACTTATTTTCCGGAAAATTCCATTTACAGCGGCGGATCCTCCCTGATGAACTGGCTGAGAGAAATCTTTTCTCTCGAAGAATCGACTCAAAGCGAATATGATTGGGAGTCATTTTACAATATGGCCGCCGATGCCCCGCCCGGGAACGGGGGCCTGATTCTCATCCCTTATTTTTCCGGAGCGACGGCTCCCTACTGGGATCTTAATGCCAGGGGAATCATGACCGGATTTCTCATGGATCACTCCAAGGCCCACATGGTGCGTGCCGTTATGGAGGGGTTGGCATACGAAACCCGACGACAGATGGGATTTATGGAAAAGGGAACCGGTGTGTCAATTTCCGAGGTGAGGATGTATGGCGGATCAGCCAGAAGCGATTTATGGAATCAGATATTTGCGGATGTGTTGGGAGTCAAATTGTGTACCACCAAAACGGTTGAGACAACCGCTTTGGGAGCGGCAATATGTGCCGCGGCAGGCGTGGGAATCTATCCCGGCATCGAAGAGGCGGCCAATCATATGGTTCAGGTTAAAAAGACGTATCTCCCGCACGAAACACACCGGCGCCTTTATGATCGGCTCTATAATGATGTGTACTGCAAGTTTTATGACCGGGTTCACGATCTGATTCACACAGCGTCCGGGATTATTAAGACGTTTTCGTAAAACCGAGTCCCGATCAAGCACTTGTTATTTACCTTTCTAAGAAGAGGGAAAAATGCCAGAGGAACACGAAAAGCTCACGTATGACAGCTTTATGCCCCTTTATTTTCAGCTAAAGGAAATCTTTCTTGAGAAGATCGAAAACCAGAAGTTGAAAGATGGGGATATGATTCCCTCGGAAAATGAACTTCAGAAAATATATGGTGTGAGCCGGGCCACTGTCAGAAATGCGTTACAACTTCTGGTAAATGAAGGATTTTTAGAAAAGAAGAAGGGCAAAGGCACCTTTGTCAAGAGAAGAAAGTTAGAAGAACAACTGCCGGTTCTGAAAAGCTTTACGGAAGAAATGATGAACAGGGACGCAAGCAAAAAGGTCATTCGAGCGACCTATACGACACCGCCACCGGCAATCCGTGCCCGGTTGAACCTGCCGCAGGGTGAACGCGTTTTTTCCTTAAAAAGACTGATGCTGGTTGACGGGAAACCATTGGGA
The DNA here is from genome assembly GCA_011049715.1 of Desulfobacterales bacterium. Lineage (GTDB taxonomy): Bacteria > Desulfobacterota > Desulfobacteria > Desulfobacterales > UBA2156 > UBA2156. Next base: position 2,646 of record DRHF01000216.1, on the reverse strand, counting down.
ATTCTGCATTCTTATATTCCTGCAAAGTATAAACTCAGCATAGACGAAGATTATACCAAATCACTCTATCGGATTCTGGAAAAAAAAGGGATTCGGCTCATGGAAGCGGAACAGACGATTGAAGCCTCCATGTCCACCCGCGAGGAAACCCGGCTGATGGGACTGAAAGTCCCCTTTTCAACACTGGTTATCAAGCGTTTGGCTTATTCAGTCAATGGAGAAATCGTGGAATATGTAAAAGGGGTCTATCATGGGGATCGATACCGGTACAACTGTAAGCTGACCCGATATGAACAACAGCGGACATCAGAAAAGAGTGCTCCCTAACTGCGGACGATTCGATCAAGATTAGCGTGGCTGAAAACACCTATTCAGTAAATAGTGCGAAATTGGAGTATATTATTTCTATGGAAATGGGGAAGGTCTCACCGCAACTCAACCGTTTTGCCCGACTTCACCGATTCGTCGGCGGCCAGAACGATTCTCAGGCTGTTTAGGGCGCTGTTCATGTGGGGGATCAGATCAAGATCCTCCTGAATTGCTTTAAGCAAATATTGCTGTTCCCGTCTGCAAAGCTCAATATGATCCGGCTCGTCCCCGAGGTCAATGATGTCATCCTTATGGATAAACCTGTTGTTGCTGTCAATATCACCGTAATGGATCCGTAAGGATTCCGTTTTCGTGTGGGCCTCCACATTGTCCGATTGAGACTCTGCCCCCGCTTTGGGTGCGACGATGCTCACACTCCCTTTGGGTCCTATGACATCCTTTACGAAGAAGGCTGTTTCACTCATCATGGGGCCCCACCCGACCTCATACCAGCCAACTGAACCGTCATCGAACGTGATCTGCAGCTGTCCGTAGTTGTACATGTCTGTAGAAAGCTCCTCCGAAAGTCGAGCGCCAATTGCCGAAACGCGAATGGGAGCAGCCCCGGTCATCTGACACATCACATCCACATAGTGCACTCCGCAATCAACAACCGGCGATGCCGATTTCATTAGATTTTTATGGGTATCCCACGCTTCCCCTTCACTTTGCTGATTGAGGTTCATCCGCATGACCAGCGGCTTTCCCAGTGTCCTGGCAATCTCGATAAACTTGATCCACGAAGGGTGATGCCTGAGAATATAGCCGACCACCAGTTTTCTGTTTGCTGAACGTGCTGTTTGAATGACATGTCTGCATCCTTCAATTGTCGGTGCTACCGGTTTTTCAAGGAAAACATGCGCTCCTGCTTTCAGGGCGGAAACAGCATATGCCTCGTGGGTATCGGGATATGTGTTGATACTCACCACGTCGGGTTTGGTGATCTCAAGGGCCGGTTCAAAGTTGCTGAAAAGATCGTAGTTTCCACCCAGCCGCTGATTCAATGTCTCCCGGGTTTTTTGGCCACGTGACACCAGGCCGACGATTTTAAAATCTTTCATCCCGTGATAGGCGAGGGCATGGGAAGATCCCATTTTACCGCAACCCACGACCAATACCCGTTGGGGTGTTGTCACAACAAACCTCCATATTTCTTTTTTGGCAAGCGTTTCGCTCGGGTTGTGAGGCATCCTCTTCCCATCCGGTTTATCCCCCTTGTTATTTTGCAATTAGAAATAGGGCGGCAAAGGCAAAAAGCATGCCTAGGCCTTCCCTTAATGTAATCGGCTCCTTCAATAAAAGGTAAGCCAGTAGGATCGTCAAGATGGGAGACATTGCGGTAAACATCACTACGTTCGATACTTTTCCGGATTTTACGGCAAAAAGGAAACCCAAGGCACCGATCATGCCTATAATTCCGGTTAAAATGGCCAGACCGACTCCTTTGGGATGGATCTCCGGCTGAAAACCCAAAAGGCAGAGGACAACAACGCCAACTATAATCACTCCGATTGACTCAAAAATGACTGCGCTCATCGGATTGATATATTGGGTTGTAATCTTTGGGACAAAGCCCCAGATTCCCCAGCAAATGACCGTCACGATGGCGGGCAGTATCCAGTTATTCATGGCGGTTTTTATAAAAAAGTTAATATGAATGCAGATTTCACTCGATAAACATTTTTTTTAATTTTCCGGGATGATATCTGTGAAAATGAACCCCTCCCGTTCGACAGTCTCTCCGATCTGAACACGGATGGGAGAACTAAAGAACGGCCCGTCGACCGCAATCGTGTGAAATTCTCCGTTCTCGCCGCACGGATCAACGTTTGCCGGAAGTTCGGTGAGCAGTGTTTTAGACCACAGCTGTCCGGCAAAGGTGGCGGGCATCTTCTTGGGATCCACGCAACTGATGTACGCCTTTACACCGGAGGCCAACATCTGATCTGCCAGGGTTTTTGTCGGGATCTTCCACAGGGGGAAAATCGGATCGATTCCGCTTCCATGTAACTGTTTTTCTCGATAATTCCTCACATCTTGAAGGAAAAGGTCCCCAAATGCCATGCATTCGATTCCCTTTGACCGGGATTCCTCAATAAACGTTTTCATGATCGCATCGCATTGTTCGTCACTGCATGGATCCGGGATATTAATGGTGTGAAAGGGGAGCCTCGCAGCATCTGCCTGGCGTTTCAGAATTTCCAATCGGGTCGCATGCATGGAAACGCGCCCGTATGTTTTATTGGCTACACTAAAAAGGCCGAGGATATGAATTTT
>DRHF01000215.1 GCA_011049715.1 Desulfobacterales bacterium | reverse complement strand
TGGCTTTGGCACCGTCAATCAAAGGCTCAAGATGATAGCAATCCTGGCCCTCTCCAAAAACCTCCGCCTGGACAATCACTTGATGGCTATCATCCACTAACACCTGTCCGTTATATCCCTGAATCGTACCGTGTGAGCTAACCATTGTGCCCGATTCATTATCTGTAATATTGCTTTTGATCTCCCGGCCCTGTCTGCCAATCTTTGCTTCGTTTTGCTCTAACCATTCTTCAATCCGTTCAGCCTCCTTTTGCAATATCTCGATCTGCTGCCGGCGCTTTTCCTGATCAAAAAAATCTCCCGGCTTCATTTGATCTTTGTCTTTCTGGTCTGTCGCTATCTGTTGCTCAACCAGTCCCTGAACCTTCTGTTGCAGGCTATCCTTCTTTTTAGCTATATCATCAATCTTCCCGCTCTTGAATATAGAAGCATTGGAAGGAAGCTTACACCCATCTAATGCAAAAATTGATCTTCGAGAAAAATCGGAATGAAGACTTTCTGAGAATAATCGTACCGCTTAAATTTGGCCATGGTAATTACCTGATAATATGCAAAGGGAGTGAATAGTTTAGTTCCTGATTATTTAAAAATAACATAGCTTAAACTGAACCCTTAATCAAGGATAATTTCTATATAATTCAGTTGGTTATTAGATTATTAGAAAAATATCAGCTTTTGAAGTATAAAAAAAATGAAGGGAAAATTATGATAAATTTTACGGTAGAAGTACTTCTTCGACAGGCTCAATGATATTCCTTGCGCAAATGAATAACACTGAAGAACCAATATCGCAACTTTTCCAATCTTCTGCATTTGATATCAATTTGACACTCAACATCTTTTTTACTATTATCTTTTTGAAAAATGTGTTGCTCCCGCCACTGAAAGAGAGGTTACAATCGATAAAAAAATGCTTAAGACCGTTTTCCATGAGCGACATGTCCATGGAGGGGCGAAAATGATGGAATTTGCAGGTTGGCATATGCCACTTCATTATCGCTCGGGGATTATAAGGGAGCATCTGACAACCCGAAAACACGCCGGACTTTTTGATGTTTCCCACATGGGTCGATTCATTGTTCGGGGGAAAAACAGACTGCCGTTCCTCCAACATGTGCTTTCAAACAACGCAGCAGGCCTTGAAGTCGAAGAGAGTCTGTATACCACCATTCCCAATGAGCAGGGTGCCGCTATAGATGACGCCTATCTCTATCGATTTTTTGAAGATGAATATCTGTTGGTGGTAAACGCAGTAAATCGTGAAAAGGTGCTCCGTCATTTTCAGCCGTACCTGAGTGCGTATGGGAACGTGATCTTCGAGGATCAAACCGAAGATCTTGTTATGCTGAGTTTGCAGGGGCCGGCGGCAAAAGAAATCCTGCAAAAAACCATCAGCCGGGGGCGCCTGCCTGAACCGCTGAGAAATGAGCTTGCGATAACCCACATCGGCGCCGCCCGGGTTTTAATGGCAAGGACCGGTTATACAGGTGAGCCCCTCTGTTTCGAACTTTTTATCAACCGCAAGGATGCGGTGATGATCTGGGACCGATTGACCGATCTTGGCGTACAACCGGCTGGTCTGGGCGCCAGGGACACCCTCAGGCTGGAAGCCGGGTTGCCTCTCTATGGACATGAATTGGGAACGGACCTTGAAGGGAATGAAATCCCGGTTTTTGCTTCTGCTCTTGCCCGGTTTGCCGTTAGTTTTTCGCCTTTGAAGGGCGATTATGTGGGTCGCTCGTCTCTTGAAAACCAGTTTGCAGCCCTGAAAAAAATTATCGACAGAGACTTCACGCTGATCGATGCTCTGCCCCGGATCATCATGCCGGTGGCCCTGATCGATAAGGGTGTGCCCCGGCAAGGGTATAAGGTCTTTCAAGGGGAGCATCAGGTGGGGTATGTGACCAGCGGCACAATGGTTCCTTTTTGGAAAAGCGAGGGAGAAGGAATTGCCACCAGGTTGACTGAAGAAAAGGGGCTTCGGGGAATCTGTCTCGCGCTTCTGGACAGCGACCTTTACGAGGGAGACGAGTTACAAATTGAAATCAGGGGGAAAATGGCCCGGTCGGTTGTCGTTCCCTACCATCTGAGGAGTGAGGCGCCTCCTTTTGCCTGGGCCATTTTATGGGATAAAATTCATCAAAAAACCCGGGATGTCATTGACAGCAAGACCAGAGAAAAAGTACGTCTCCTTCTGGACCGATCGATTGACAATACCATCTGGCGACAGCAGCATTGTATCAATCTTATCCCTTCCGAACAGACCCCTTCAAAGATGGTCAGGCTGCTTTCGGTCATGGACCCGGTATGTCGATATGCCGAACACAAGCAGGTCATGGCTTTTAGTGAAGCTGAGATTTTCTATTACCAAGGAACCGATTTTATTGCACAGGTCGAAGAGCTACTAAACAACGAAATTTGTCAATTTTTAGGTTGTGCTCAGGTTGAATCCCGTGTGGTCTCAGGACAAATGGCCAATACAGCGGTGTTCAGTGCCATGGTGGACTACTTAAACCGGGCTGACCGGAAAAGCGAGCAAAGGAGAATCCGAAAGGTTTTAAACCATCACCTCATCAAGGGCGGACATCTCAGTGCTCAACCGATGGGGGCACTCAGGGATTTTGTTGCCCGGGATCCAAAAACAGAAAAAGCAGCGGTGGTTAACTTTCCTGTTCTGGAAGACAACCCCTTTCAGATTGATATTCCGGCCTGTCTGGAGATTATCGCCGAACATCGACCTGAACTCATTATTTTTGGCAAAAGCATGACGCTGCATACGGAACCGATTGGTGAAATACGAGAGTTTGTCGACACGGAAGGCATCGATTGCCGAATACTGTATGACATGGCCCATGTACTGGGGCTGGCCGGTTCGTATTTCCAGCGCCCTTTCGAGGAAGGCGCCGACATCGTTACCGGATCGACCCATAAAACCTTTTTCGGTACCCAGCGGGGAATTATCGGATCAAATTACATTTTAGACGAACCTGATTTTGAATTTTGGGAAGCGATTCAAAGGCGAGCCTTTCCAGGCAGCGTGAGTAACCACCACCTCGGCACCTTGCTGGGTCTGTTGATGGCCGCCTATGAGATGAGCTTCTTCAAGAATGATTACCAAAAAAAAGTGCTGGCAAACGCCAGGGCCTTTGCCCGTGCCTTGAAAACCTGTGGCTTGGATGTGGCCGGCGATCCGGATATTTCCTACACCCAGACTCACCAGGTCATTCTTCGTGTCGGATATGCGCAGGGGCCTGAAATTGCTCGGCAGTTGGAAGAGAACAACATTGTGGTCAACTATCAGGCAGTACCGGAGGAGGAAGGGTTTACCGCTGCAGGCGCTCTTCGGATGGGTGTTCAGGAAATGACCCGGTTCGGTATGGAGGCGGAAGACTTTCAGGAACTGGCTCAGCTGATATACGACATTGTCGTTCATAACCGAATCGTTAAAGAAAAGGTGGTCTCATTCCGCAAACGATTCCTTGAGATGAAGTTCTGTTTTTCTGCCCAACAGTTTGAAGACCGGATCAGCCGGCTCCATCAGTTAATTTAGGCGCCGCCATAAAATCAAAATGACAGGATTGACACCTTGGCGTTTAAAACCATTGAACAACTACATGCTAGGAGGAAGCTGAATGAAAGAATTCAGTGAGTTAAAATTACCGGATAATGTAAAGTATGCCGAAAATCACGAATGGGTCAGGTCGGCGGATGGAAAGGCGCGTATCGGCATCAGCGATTATGCTCAGGACCAGCTTGGGGATATTGTATATGTGGAACTTCCCGACATCGGCAGCACGTTTAAAAAGGGCGAGGCCTTTGGGACTGTCGAATCCGTTAAAGCTGTTACAGACCTGTACATGCCGGTTGGAGGAGAGATTCTTTCAACAAACACCGCTTTGGAAGAATCACCTGAACTGGTCAACAGCGAGCCCTATGATGAAGGCTGGATGATCGAAATCGAGCTGACCGATGATATCCAATCGGGCGGCCTGATGAGCAGAGATGCTTACATCGAATTGTTGAAAGGATAAAAAATGCGCTACCTACCCCACACTGAAGAAGATATCGCAGAAATGCTCCGTGTGGTGGGCGTCGATTCCCTTGATGACCTATTTTCATCAATCCCCAAAAGCTGCTGCTGCAGGACGAGGCTCAATCTCCCGGAAGCCATTAGTGAGTGGGAGCTCAACAGCCATATGATCCATTTGGCAGGGAACATGGCTGCTTTTCCGGAATACAAAACCTATCTCGGGGCAGGCAGCTATGAACATTTTATCCCGGCCTCGGTCTCTTATCTGCTCGGCCGATCAGAGTTTGCGACGTCCTATACCCCATATCAGCCGGAGATGAGTCAGGGAACACTCCAGGCAATCTATGAATATCAGACGCTTGTTACACGCCTTCTAGGGATGGAAGTGGCAAATGCATCGCTTTACGATGGTGCTTCAGCACTGGCCGAGGCACTTCTGATGGCTATTCGCATCACCCGGCGAAATAAAGTCGCCATTTCAAGATGTGTCCATCCAAACTACCGGCAGGTGGTTCAAACCTATCTTGGTCCGACGGGGTTTGAAGTGATCGAACTCCCATATCTTGAAAACGGACACACCGATATTAAGAAACTCGATGAAATTGAGGATCTTGCAGGCGTTGCCGTTCAGTCGCCGAACTTTTTCGGATCTATTGAGGATCTGCAGGCCATCAGCGAAATGACCCATAAACAAGGCGCTCTCTTTATCACCGCCTTCACGGAATCTATGGCTTACGGCGTTTTAAAAAACCCTGGGACTCTAGGCGCCGACATCGTTTGCGGGGAAGGACAAAGCTTCGGCATCCCCCAATCGTTCGGGGGACCGGGGTTGGGGATGTTTGCGAGCAAGATGAAGTATGTTCGCAACATGCCAGGCCGTCTGGTCGGCAAAACCAAAGACGCCGATGGGAAAAAAGGATTTGTATTGACTCTTGCCACCAGAGAACAACATATTCGCCGGGGAAAGGCCACATCCAATATCTGTACCAATAACAGCCTTTGTGCACTGGCCTCTGCCATATACATGGCCTCTGTCGGTTCCACCGGTCTGAAGTATCTCGCCCGCCTGAACCATGATAAATGCGAGTACCTTAAAAAGAAACTGGTCAATGCCGGTTTCGCCATCTGTTTCGGCAGCCCCACTTTTAATGAATTCGTTGCCGAATTTCCAAAAGGGTTTGAAACCCGTTATCAGGAGTTATTGGGGGAAAAAATAGTGGCAGGCTACCCCATTGCCGCCGATTATCCGGAACTCCCCAACCACTACCTGTTTTGTGTCACAGAAACAAAATCAAAGGAAATGATCGATACCCTGGTCAGGGAGATACAACGATGAAAGAATTTCAAGGTACGTCAGGGCTGATATTAAATGAGCCGCTGCTCTGGGAAAAAGGAAAACCAGGAAGGCACGGATTTTCATTCCCCCGTCAAGACATTGAAATCAGTGAACTGAACGAAAATCTGACCGGTGAAGGACCGGATTTTCCAGATTTGAGCGAAGTAGACGTGGTTCGCCACTATACAAGATTGTCCCAGTGGAATTTTGGAGTGGATACCGGTATGTATCCCCTTGGTTCCTGCACCATGAAGTACAACCCGAAAACCAATGAAAAACAGGCGAGCCTTCCGGGTTTCGCAAAAGCGCATCCCCTCCTTCCGTCCGGTCTCTCCCAGGGCGTGCTTAAGTTGATGTTTGATCTAAAAAGCTTTCTAGCAGAAATCACAGGCATGGGCGCGGTTACCCTACAACCTGCCGCCGGTGCGCACGGCGAGTTTGCAGGCATGCTTTTAATTCGTGCTTTTCATAAAAGCAAAGATATAAAACGAACAAAAATCATTATTCCGGATACGGCACACGGCACCAATCCGGCCAGCGCAAGCCTCTGCGGGTTTCGCTCCATCCCGTTAAAGTCAAACAAAGACGGCATCCTTTCACCAAAGGCGGTTTCTGAAATCATGGATGAGGAAACAGCCGGAATTATGGTGACCAACCCCAACACTCTCGGCCTCTTTGAAGATAACATCCGGGAAGTCGCTGATATTGTCCATAAAAGAGGGGGACTGGTCTACTGTGACGGCGCCAACATGAATGCGGTGATGGGTATCGTTGATATGAGTGAGATCGGTATCGACGTGTTGCACCTGAATCTTCACAAAACCTTTTCAACCCCCCATGGCGGTGGTGGCCCGGGTTCCGGACCGGTCTGCGTGGGAAAGCACCTCGAACCTTTTCTACCGATTCCACGTGTGGTCAAAACAAACGGCAAATACCGTCTCTCTGAAGATTTTCCGGATTCGATCGGGAAAATACATGCCTTTTATGGAAATGTCGGTGTTATGATCAGGGCTTACAGTTATATCTTGAGCATGGGTCCTGACAATTTGAAAAAGGCAAGCCAGCTCGCCGTCCTGAATGCCAATTATATTAAGGAAAAATTAAAAAAAATCTTCCACTTGGCCTATGACAAACCCTGCATGCACGAGTGTGTCTTTTCGGACAAATTTCAAAAAAATAATAAGATTACCACTTTGGACATGGTCAAGCGCCTGATGGATTACGGATTTCATCCGCCTACCATCTATTTCCCGCTGGTCGTAGACGGTGCAATGATGATTGAACCGACTGAAACCGAATCAAAGGAGGACATTGACTTTTTCATCGAAGCACTGGCGGCCATTGCAGATGAAGCTCAAAATAATCCTGATCGGGTGAGGAACGCACCTCAAAAGTGCAAGGTCAGGCGACTCGATGAGACGGCAGCCGCCCGGCGGCCGTGCCTTTCAGGATGAATCAAAAAATAAAAACAGACCCGTGGTTTTGTATCGAGCTGCCGGTTACAGCATATCATGAGACATTGGCGATTCAGCATCGTCTCCTGAATGCAAGAATCAACCGGGTAATCGATAATGAGATCGCCTTATTATTGGAACACTTTCCGGTTTTCACCATCGGAAGACGTCATGGGATGGAAAACCTGACCGTGTCAACCGATTTTCTTAAAAAAGAAAATATCTCCGTTGTTCAGATAGAACGGGGTGGTGACATTACCTTTCATGGCCCCGGTCAAATCATCTGTTATCCGATTGTTCGTTTGAGATCGATGGATCTCACCGTGGTCGATTTTGTAACCGCCCTTGAAGAAGTGATGATACAAACAGCTGCCGATTGGGGAATTGGGGCTGTGCGAAATCAGATGAATCGTGGTATCTGGATTGGGGACTGCAAATTGGGGAGTATCGGTATTGCCGTTCGCAGGGGAGTCAGTTTCCACGGTTTTGCGCTCAATGTCAATACCGCGCTGAAACCGTTTGATTGGATAAACCCATGTGGATTGGCGGGCATTAAAATGACCTCTATGAAACAGATCCTCTCAAAATCGCTTGACCTGAATCGTGTATATAAAAGTTTAAAGCGCCATCTGCAGCAGGTCTTCGATATTGAACTTATAAAAAAAACCCTATTGGATTTACCGTTCTCTGGAACTGAAAACAATGACACCCAATTCAACATCAAAGGTTATCCTTAAAAAACCCCCCTGGCTCAAACGGCGTCTGCCCGGCGGGTCGGAACAAGAAGCGGTTCGGGCGCTGTTGAGCAAGGGCCGCCTCCACACCGTATGTCAGGAAGCCAAATGCCCCAATCTTTGGGAGTGCTTTTCCCAGAATACCGCCACTTTCCTGATCATGGGTTCCCGTTGCACGCGAAATTGCCGGTTTTGTGCTGTTTCGCACGGCCCGGTGTCACCGCCCGATAGGGAAGAACCGATCAGGGTTGCAGAGGCAGTGCAGCAAATGCAGCTCAGTTATGTGGTGATCACCTCGGTCACCCGGGATGATCTTCCAGATGGCGGGGCCTCATTCTTTTCAACAACCATACATGAAATTCGGAAAAAAATACCCGATATTCTTGTGGAGGTATTGATTCCTGATTTTCAAGGAAATGAAACATCCATTCAATCTATTGTTGACGCCCAACCCGACATATTGAACCACAACCTCGAAACCGTCCCACGGCTTTACGACTCGGTCCGGCCCCAGGCAGGATACCGCCGATCCCTGGAAGTGTTAAAACAGGTGCATCTTTACGATCCCGCCCTTCCCACAAAATCAGGCCTCATGCTCGGCCTGGGGGAGAAATCCGAGGAAATCCAAGAAACGCTCAAGGATCTGCTCGATGTGGGCTGCCGCATCTTGACACTGGGTCAGTACCTTCAACCAACCGCCCAACACCTTCCGGTATCCCGTTTTATCCCACCTGAGGAATTTGATATTTGGCGAAAGAGAGCCCTTGAGATCGGTTTTTCTAAAGTAGCCAGCGGGCCTTTTATCCGTAGCTCCTATCATGCAAAGACGCTTTTTCAAGCATTGTGACCGGCATCACAATTTCAGATAAACCTCTTCATGATCTGATCAACCATCTCATCGACATTATCCGGAGTTATGCCGAGTCTATGGCAGGTTTTTTCGACTTTTCTCAACCGAAATGGGTTTTCCATGTCACTGATTCGCGAAAAAAGCCCCATCCGCCTTCCCACCTGATAGACGCATTGACGTTTGGGATCCATATCTAGAAATGTTCTGAGAATCGTTGTCATTCTGTCTTTGTCCTGGGGAAGCGTCCCTTCCACGTCTTCAAAGAGATTGAGAATATGATCACTTTTAACAACGCTGGTAATTCCGTTTAACTTTTCAATAAACATCAAAATCTCTTTTGCCATCATCAGGTCCGTGCACTTATCAAAACGGCCGGCCGCAAATTCTTCAAAAAGCGGCACATTATTTGGAATGGCCAATGTGCGAAGCCGGATAAATTCCGGATTGATCTGATTGAGTGCATCTGCTGTTTCCGTGGCGTGAACATGAGAAAGCTTTATCCCTCCCAACCCGGGCATCACATATTCAGAAAGCTCTATACCGGCCGCTTTTACCTTTAATCCTGCTTTAATATGGGTTGCTTTGGTCACTCCTTTTTTCATCATTTTTAAAACCGCGTCCGATGCCGATTCAAGACCGATATGGATTCTGTTTAATCCGACATTTTTCATGGCTTTCAGATCCGGATCTTTTATTCTTACTATGGTATGCGAACGGGCATATGAAGTGATTCTTTCGGCCCAGGGAAATGCTTTTTTCAGATGCGTTAGAATCTCTATCAATTCTGTCGGTCGGATAATCAGACTGTTGGCATCCTGGATAAAAACCGATTTCATTCCATTGGCAAACCAGTGGAGCGCAGCGCTTAAGGCCTGCTGTTCTCCCGGATCGGAAATCTGGGTTTCGTATGGGCTCCTGATTTTACGGATATCATCGGATTTACCGCCATTTTCTCTCAATACATCGACATATCTCTTCACCATATCGATGTCGCGTTTAACATGCGCCACCGGCCGCATGGAAAATTGCGCGCCTTTGTAGACCGGGCAGAAAGAACATCTATTCCACGGACAGTTGCGTGTCACACGGATAAGGAGGCTACCTGCTTCGCTGGGCGGTCGTATGGGACCCTGTTCAAATCCCCGGTAATCATCTCCTGTTTCCATTTGTCGGTCCATTTGGTGTGATTCCCCTATTCATAAAAGATTTCTTACCATATTGAGTTGAGAATAAACATATCTGCAGATAAATCAAGAAAGAAGGTTTGGCGACAAATACCGGACAACCGGGTAAACCTTTGACAACCGAACCCGGTTTCGAATATAAATATCGCCATTTACCGAACTAGAGTTGCTTAAGCCGGTATGTTCAAGGAAAAACAAAAGATTGAAAAAAATAAGTGCATTCCTTTTCATCCTGCTGTTTTTATTATTTTCAGGTGCATCTTTGCTGTTTTTTGAGTTGAGCATCTATGTCAAAAAACCGGCAGGCCTTGACCAGGCCAAAAAAAAAATGACTGTCGATCCCGGTCAGACTTTTCAAACCACCTTGATGAAACTGCATGAGATGAAAATTGTAAAAAACCCATTTAAATTTAAGATGGTTGCTGTTTTTAAGGGTTATGATAAACGGATAAAAGCAGGTGAATACCTTCTGTCCGGCGCCATGCCGCCATCTGAAATATTTAAAGTGTTGATCAGGGGGAAAGTTCGGCTTCATCGATTGACAGTCCCTGAGGGGTACAATCTATATCAAATTGCAACTCTTGTGGCTGATTCAGGGTGGGGAACTAAAACTGCCTTTTTGAAAGCAGCGAAAGACGCAGCCTGGACAAAACGTGCAGGAATTGACGCAGACACGTTTGAGGGCTATCTTTTCCCGGATACCTATTTTTTTCAGAAAGAGGCAAGGGCGAAACAAATGATAGCGACAATGATAAAACAGTTCTGGTCTGTATTTTCTCCCGAATGGACGGAACAGGCAAGCAAACTGGGGCTCTCTGTTCATGAAATTGTGACCCTGGCATCCATCATCGAAAAGGAGACCGGTGCGCCTTTTGAACGGCCGATCATCTCCTCTGTTTTTCACAACCGGTTGAAAAAAAGGATGCGGTTCGAAAGTGATCCGACGGTTATCTACGGTTTAAAGGACTTTGACGGCAATCTTACCCGAAAACATCTTTCCACCTTTACCCCTTACAACACCTATCAAATCAAGGGCCTGCCACCCGGCCCGATAGCCAATCCAGGTCGAAAGGCTTTGGAAGCTGCCCTATACCCCGCAGATACCGACTATTTATTCTTTGTTTCAAAAAGAGATCGGACACACCAGTTTTCAACCAATCTTAAAGATCACATCAGGGCTGTAAAAAAATATCAATTGAGAAAAGGTAACAAATGATTTTTACCCTTTAACATCTGGTTAGATATACCCATGGATATTGAACAACTTTCAGAAGAACAGTTGGCCGGCCAGCGGCTCATGGTGGGATTCGAGGGCACAGAACTCGACAAAACCCTGATGTTTCTTATCGATACGATAAAAGTGGCAGGCCTCATTCTTTTTGTCCGAAATCTATCAACCCCGGACCAAATAAGGCGGTTGTGCCGATCGGTTCAGGATTATGCCGAGGCGTGTGGTCAACCCCGCCTGTTTATAGCCATCGACCACGAAGGGGGGGAGGTGGTCAGGCTGGGAAAACCTTTCACGCATTTTCCGGGCAATTCGGCGATGCAGAGTGAAGCGGATGCGGTTCATTTTGCAACGGTTTCCGGCAAAGAGCTCAAGGGGGTGGCTGTTAACATGAATATGGCTCCTGTCCTAGATGTGGCCCCCAGACATATCAAGAGTGTAATGGGAAAGAGGGCCTTTGGGGCTGATCCGGCATGGGTATCGCGCCTGGGAGTAAAGGTCATAGAAAATCTTCAGCAGCGAGGGATCATGGCGGTTGCAAAACACTTTCCGGGAATCGGCCGTACCACCGTCGATTCTCATTTTGAAATGCCGGCCATCGATGAGGATTTTTCCGTCCTGCAATCTGAGGACCTGATCCCGTTTAAAGCGGCCATGCAGCACAACGTATCCGGAATCATGCTTTCCCATGTACGATTCATCAAAATCGATCCGGATTGGCCGGCGAGTTTGTCGATCAAGATTGCAAAGCACCTGCTCCGGGATCGGATGGGATTCGACAGGATCGTCGTCACAGACGATTTAGACATGGAAGCGATTCAAAAACATTATACGGTCAAGACCGTAATCACACGGATACTGTCGGCCGATATTGACCTTGCGCTTATATGCCACAGCAAACAGAAGATAGAAGAGGCATTTGAAGAGTTATTTAAAGGAATGTGCAGTTCCCGGCATCTAAAATTGAAAGGAAAAGAATCGGTAAAACGAATAGTAAAACTCAAAAAAAAATATCTGATGTAAAATCAACCGGCGCCTTTAAATCAAAATTTCGGCGCCCTCGAGTAAACATCCTCTGTCATATCGGATTGATTCCCATCGATTAAATAATGGTAACCTGCGGCTGCAATCATGGCGGCATTATCCCCGCAAAGATCAAGGGAAGGGATATGGACTTGAAGGCCTTGAAGAGCCGCATCCTGCTCAACTTTTTCTCTTAACCGACTGTTTGCCGCCACTCCCCCGACCAGTGCGAGATGATCACAACGCATTTCCTTGGCAGCCCGTATCACTTTATACGATAAAACATCCACAACTGATTCCTGGAATCCAGCCACAATATCTGGTATTTGGTCCTCATATTTATCCTGTTTATCTCCGGTTTTTTGAACGTGGCGTTTGACCGCCGTCTTTAAACCGCTGAAGCTAAAATCAAAGGTGGACTTGTCCAGATAGGTTCGGGGGAAGACGATTCTTCCCGGATCGCCGGTTCGGGCCAGCCGATCGATCACAGCGCCGCCGGGATACCCGAGTCCCAGCATTTTTGCCACTTTGTCAAACGCTTCTCCGGCAGCATCATCCCGCGTCTGCCCCATCTGTGTTATCTCGGTATGAGATCGAACAAGGTAGATACTAGTATGCCCCCCAGATGCCAGAAGTGCAACAAACGGAAAGGGGGGTGGATTCGTTCCCAAAAAGAGAGAGTTGATGTGCCCTTCAAGGTGGTTGACACCCACCATAGGCAGATTTAGCGCAAAAGCAAAAGCTTTTGCAAAGGAAAATCCGACCAGCAAGGACCCGGTCAGTCCGGGTCCTTGGGTGACGGCGATACCGTCAATTTCTCCATAGCGAACACCGGATGCTCTGAATGCCGCCTTTACCACCGGAACAATCGCTTCCATATGTTTTCTTGATGCGAGCTCAGGCACCACACCACCATAGCGATGATGCACGGCGATTTGAGATGCCACCTCAGAGGATAAGATCCTAGAGCCGTTGACAACAAGCGCTGCCGCAGTTTCATCACACGAAGATTCAATACCAAGGACAATCATGGGTCAAAGACAGTTTGTTGGCAGGTATCCCAGCCCGGGGTTCAACTTTCAAGATCGACATCATCAACATGGATAAAAAACTGTTTTAGGAAAAGACCCTTTGTCCGGCAGAAGCTTTTGATCCTTTTAAAATTTTCTGAATCTCTGTTTGTAAACGACACAAGCAAACCATTGATGTCATTTTTTTTGACCAAAGATGCAAGCTTCTCAATTCCGCCGAGAATGGGGTATCCTTGAAGTTTCTTCCCAATTTTTAATGGGTCGTCATCGATGAAGCCAATCGGTTTTACCTTCAGTTTCTCATTGTTCAATATTTCACGCAGGAGGATCTCACCACCCCGTCCAGCACCATAAATGAGAATTTTTTCGCCATCCAGGGTTTTCCGTTTCATGATATCGTGAAAAATCCGGAAAGAGCCCCTGGTACCGAGGAGCAGACCGGTGATTAAAAACCAGTCAATAATAAAAATCCCTTTTGAGAAATCCTCAAAACGATAAATGAAGGTGACGGCGACAACGGACAGGAGCGTGGCCAGAAATGAGGCCTTAAGATATACAAAAACGTCGTTTGAGCTCATGTAGCCCCAGATACCTCTGTAGATGCCAAATATGAAAAATACTATCATTTTGCAGGCGATGACGGCTGGGAGTGATTGAAGAAAAACTTTGAAATAGATCGGAAAAGCGCTGGCATCGAATCGGAGACGGTAGGATAGATAGTAAGCAAATGCAATTAGGCCAAAATCGAGGATGACCAGCATGATCTGACGCTTGTAGGTAAGCTCAACAAGAATGGGAGTATACCGTTTTTCTCGCAAAAGTGAAAATTCCTTTTCAGGATAAACCCGAAGCTGCGCGAGGTAAACCCCCATCAATAGGATCGACAGTGCGACCGGAATAATCACCGCCGGTGAGGTCAGCGTATCACTTTGGTTTACAAAAATAGCAGCCATACCAGAAATGGCGCCGGTTCCGTACAAAAACAACACAGCACCTTTCTCGCTCATTCCCATCAGTACCAGCCGGTGTGAAGTATGGTCTTTTCCGCCCACAGAAGCCTTGCGGCCACTTAGAATCCGTATCAATGTGACCATCGAGGTATCCAGGATCGGAACCATCAGTATCAAGACCGGTACCGCATATAGGGACAATGTATTGGGGGCTATTTTAACCGGATAGTTGAGGGTCAACAGGGAGAGTGTGAAGCCGATCAACAGACTGCCGCAGTCTCCCATGAATATCGAGGCCGGATGAAAATTATAGATGAGGAAGGCTGCCAAGGCGCCGGCGAGGACCATCGCCATAAGCGCGCCTTGGGGGACGCTTCCCATATAAAGCCAGACAAAACACAAGGCGGCAATCATGCCGACACCGGCACTAAGCCCGTCCATGTTGTCGAGAAGATTAAACGCATTGGTGATTCCCACTATCCAGACAATGGTAACCATGGTATCTAAGGTAAGAGATGTAAACCACTGCAGCCGAAAACCCAAAAAAGCAACCAGGGAAGCGACCAGTATCTGGCCCACCAATTTTGAATGCGGTTTGATATGAATAAAATCGTCCAACAATCCCAGTATAAAAAGAAAAGTAATCCCCAACCAGCCGACCGTCCCAATTGGAGGTAATTGCTTTTGACCTGAAGTGAGGATGCCTTGTGATAGGAGGGCTGAAAAATCTGAAGCAAGCAAAAGAGGGATGGACAAGCTCAAATATATCGCAATCCCTCCCAACAGTGCCGTTGGTTTTTTATGCCAGCGTTCCTTGGCCGGATACGCTATCCATTCTTTCTTCATTGCGACCCGACGGACAATGGGTGTAAATAAGAGGCAAAGAAAAAATGACAGCGCGGGAAATATATAAACCATTTATTTTTGTTGATAAAATTTGGGTGGGTTTTTCAGATCCGCTCTAAATGGCTAAACCCACTCAATTTTCGAATCGGTGGTTTTTCGCTCAATGATTTCTCCGACGACAAATGCTTTCTCGTTCATCGCGCCCAAACGTTCAAGAATATTCTGGACCCCATGTTCCGGCGCCACGGCTATCAATCCGATGCCGTTGTTAAAGGTTCGCATCATTTCTGCATCCGATATCTTACCGGTCTGCTGGAGAAAATCAAAAATCGGAGGTACCTCCCAACTTCCACGGTTTAACACAATGTTGCACGCTTTGGGTATAATACGGGTAATGTTATCAACCAAACCGCCACCGGTAATATGGGAAAGGCCGAGGATAGAATTGCACCTTAAAATACTGTGTATGATCTCTGAATAGATCTTGGTCGGTATCAAAAGTTCCTCGCCAATGGTTTTACCCAGTTCAGGCACATGGGAGTCAATTTCAAGTTTAAGAATCTCAAAGCAGATTTTGCGAACAAGAGAATACCCATTGCTGTGAAGCCCGCTCGACGAAATGCCGATCAGCTTATCCCCAACACCGATCTCCGAACCATCCACGATTTTGCTGTTGTCAACGATACCGATGGCAAACCCCGCCAGATCATATTCATTTTGTTGATAAAGTCCCGGCATTTCAGCGGTTTCACCACCGATGAGGGCACAGCCCGATTTATTGCATCCATCGGCTATCCCTTTTATGATTTCAGTTGCAATTTCAGTTTCCAGTTTTCCCATTGAAAGGTAATCCAGAAAGAAAAGCGGTTTCGCGCCCTGTACGGCAATATCATTGATACACATGGCCACCAGATCAATTCCGATGGTATCATGTTTTTTCATCATGAACGCAATCTTCAGCTTGGTACCGACACCATCGGTGGAACTGACAAGAACCGGCCTTTCCATCCCTTCCACATTGAGAGAAAAAAGGCCGCCAAAGCCGCCAATATCACCCATTACGCCGGATCTGGGAGTCTGTTGTGCAATTTTTCTGATCGCAGAGATAAAGCGGTTGGCCTTGTCGATGTCGACACCTGACGCCGCATAGGTGAGAGATTCGGTCATTTGATTCTTTGAACCCTTCCCTATTGAAAAATTTGAACCGAACGGTGTACGTAGCCCTGTTGCTTCCCGCAGGGAGTTTCAACCCATTCCGTCGGCCTTCTAAGCGCCAATAAAAGAGATTGTGACAATCGAAAGGCTAAACAGGTTTTATGCAAAAGTCAAAACAATTTTTTTTGACATTGAATCCATGGTATTATAATGAGTTACGTTTATACCTTCACCGGCCCGGAAAAGGCCGGGGAGGTGGGAAGGAAAATAGACCTATCCATTCAAAGGAGCGATTTTTATGGGAGAAATTAACATCGGTTTGCTCGGTTGTGGTACCGTGGGTACCGGAGTTGCAAAAATACTTATCGAAAGCCGAGATCTTATCCAATCCCGATTAGGGGCAACCTTAAACCTGAAATATATCGCGGACATAGACCTGAAAACAGACCGGGGTATTGATTTTAGAGATATCAAACTTACGACGGATGTTTTTGAACCAATAGGTGATCCTGACATTGATATTGTGGTTGAAATGATCGGAGGAGAGGAAATTGCCAAGCGCATCATTTTAGAAGCCATCGATCACGGGAAGCAGGTGGTTACGGCAAACAAGGCGCTTCTTGCCAGCCAGGGAAATTTACTCTTCAAGGCGGCCGCTGAAAAAGGAGTTGATCTCGCCTTTGAGGCAAGTGTGGGAGGCTGTATGCCGATCATCAAATCGATACGTGAATCTTTGGTGGGGAACCGGATTACATCGATGGTCGGTATTTTAAATGGTACCTGTAATTACATCTTATCTAAAATTACAGACGATGGCAGTCGTTTTAAAGATGCGCTCTCAGAAGCCCAGGCGAATGGGTATGCAGAGGCAGACCCGACCCTCGATGTTGAAGGCATCGATACGGCCCACAAACTCGCCATCCTCACCTCCCTTGCCTACGGCATGGAAATCAATTTTAAGGATATCTATATTGAAGGGATTTCCGGGATAACTCCGTTGGACATCGAATTTGCGAGGCAGTTCGGATACAACATCAAGCTTCTCGCGATCAGCAAAAATATGGGGAGCATGGTCGAGTCCAGGGTTCATCCGGCCATGATCCCATTTGACAATCTCCTTTCAAATGTCAAAGGTACGCTCAATGCAATCACCCTTACCGGCGATGCGGTAGGTAACATTCTCTTATATGGACACGGGGCCGGTATGATGCCAACCGCAAGTGCAGTGGTAGGCGATCTGGTGGATCTTGCACGCAATCTTTTAACAAACAGCACCGCCAGGATCCCCCTCCTTTCATACCCGATGAATCATATCCGAAATATTCCTTTGGCGCCGATTGAAAAAATCCGTACCAACTACTATTTTAGGTTTTCCGCCCTCGATCGCCCGGGCGTCCTCTCCAAAATTACCGGTATCCTGGGCAAATATGAGATCAGTATCAAATCAGTCCACCAGAAAGGACGGAAGACCAACGGTTCTGTGCCCCTTGTCATGCTTACCCATCTGGCCAAGGAGGCAGATGTCATAAAAGCGCTTTCCGAGATTTCCCTGCTTAATGTCGTCTCTGATAAACCGGTTCGGATCCGGATTGAGGATGAAAACAGCCAGGAATAAATTCACCAAGAGAGATCATATGCATATTATCTGTTCGGATTTGGAAGGCATTTTCACCCCGGAAATTTGGATAAATGTCGCTGAGAAAACAGGGATCGAGGAATTGAGGCTGACCACCCGTGACATATCAGATTATGATATTTTGATGAAAAAACGGCTTTCAATCCTTGATGAAAACGGGATTAAACTAAAGGATATTACAACAATTATTCAAGGCATGAAACCCCTTGACGGGGCTGTGGACTTTCTGAACTGGCTCCGGAAAAATATCCAGGTTATCATTGTAAGCGATACCTTTGTAGAATTTGCAGGTCCCTTGCTGGAAAAACTGGGCTGGCCCACTCTCTTTTGTCATTCCTTGTCAGTCGGGCCGAATGGGTCGATCACAGGGTACAACCTTCGTCAGCAAGATGGAAAACAAAAAACCGCCATCTCCTTAAAACATCTTAACTACAGGGTCATCGGCATCGGGGATTCCTACAATGATATCAGCATGCTTATGGAAGCGGACAGCAGCATTCTTTTCCGGCCACCGGACAATATAAAACGTGAGCTCCCAAAACTACCGGTTTCATACAATTATGACGA
>DRHF01000214.1 GCA_011049715.1 Desulfobacterales bacterium | reverse complement strand
GGCCTGGAATTGGAGAAGATCGTGTGCGCGAATGGACCGTTTTCCGTGACGGAGAATGCCTTGCTCATCGCGCGGCATCATATTGGCGTCCTGGTTACCAAGGATAGCGGCGATGCCGGCGGCGTTCGAGCCAAGATCGACGCCGCACGGGATTTCGGGTGCCGGATCGTAGTTGTCAAACGTCCACCACGCACCGAAGCGGGACATTCATCCATTCCCGACCTTATGAAAGCCCTCCGCTCCGGCCTGGTTTCCGATCCGGAAGGAAGGCGATAATGAACGACCCTCGGAAAAACAGGGACGTCCTTTGCTAATGTTATTATGCGCAACTATTTAAGACCGTATATATAAAATCCGACGGAGGTACAAAATGTCTAAAACAGTTAATGAGTACAGTACAAGCACTTTCGGGATAACACTGAATGTTTTTACGCAGATAGGACTTGTCCTTCTTGTTGCTGCAGTGGTGATCTGGGTGGTTTTTTTTGCTACCTATCCACCGATCCATGATTTCTTTCATGAACTTCGTCACAGCCTGTATGTAATCGCATGCCATTAATTAAGGAAATATAAATGAAACAATATCTATCGATCATTTTGTTAACTATGCTCTTTGCCATACCTGTTTCTGCAGCAAACCAGGGCACACTCTCTGTTGTTATAGAGACTACACCTGAGGCAGCGGAGATCGGTCCTGATTCCAGTTTTGTAAAAACAAGTATAAATGTTGTAGATGCTTCCGGAAAGCCGGTGCCGAACATATATCTCAAATTCCACCTTGATGCACCCAGAAAAAACCAGCTTATTTCTACAGACTTTCCTATCGTTGAGAGCACCCGACTTATGACTTTTGAGGGAGTTCTACCTGAGGGGAACTATGAGTTTGAGTATATCTATCCTATCCGTGGGAGATACAGTTTTTCTGTAGAGGCCGGAATGAATAAATCAGATATCTCATTTAAAAATAAACTGAGTTTCAGCATCAGTGAAAATGCCAGCGAAAGAGTAAATTTTATAATCTTTATCGGCTTCCTTCTTGTTCTTGGTATCGTTACAGGAGTTATAGCCGGGAAAAGCAGAAGATTAACCAGTGCCGCTGCAGTAATGCTAATTGCTGCTGCCCTTTTATTTGGCGCTTCCGGTTCTGATGCCTATGCCCATGGTCATGGTAATGTAAAAGAATCCCATAAAAAACCTGCAGCGGCAGATCATTCAGATAATAACTTCAATCTGTCATTCGCGATGAACCCCGGCTCCGGCAGGGTTGGAGAGATGAATACACTTTTATTCAGGGCAACAGACAACAATGGAAATCTCATTCCAGGAACCAGATTTGCCCTGAAGCTCTGGCATATAGAAGATGACAAACCTGTTTTTAGAACCACGCTCTTTGCTCCGATAGGAGAGACGAGTTTTATTTTTCAGTTCTTTGACGGAGCAGAACATGAGGTCAGACTTGAAGCAGTTAACTCCGTTGGCAAGGCAGGGCTGATGAAGGTCATAGAGGTAGAAGGAATTGGCCCCCCTATGGGGGTTAAGGTAAAAACAACATTTTTTCTTGTGTTTGTTGTCTTTATAGGCTCACTCATAGGATTGAGAATACAGTCTTTCCGTTTAAAAGAGCAGGCCGCATAATCCTAAAAACCTGATACGCCTAAATATTTTCAGCTGGATTCCTGCAACGGGAATCCTGGAATGATAAGAGAGTCCGGGGTAGCTTACTAAATTGAACATTTTTCAAAAACTCATACTTCAGATGGTAAAAAAGGCAGATAGTCCTTCTGTGGATCTGGCGCTTTTGCCGCTACTCCGACACAGGCTTGTTCAGAACTCGGGCGATATACTCGAGCTTGCCCAGCATCCTGTATGGCAGGCAAGATGGGTAGCTGCCCGGAATGCGGCTAATTTGCTTCCCCAGGACGATGCATGTTCATTACTCTGCAATCTGGCCCAGGATATTAAGCGCAATGTCCGTGAAGGTGCTTCTCACGGACTTGCAATGCTTATTGAGAAACATCCTGCCATAATCAACTTTTATGAAAAAATTATTGCTGACCGTGAGGCTGCCAAAGCCTTGCAAAAGGCGGTTCTCCATAGTGCTATCGTGCTCTGGCGCAGAGATCAGGAACAACTGATCGTTGCCCTGTCGCTGCTAAGAGCTGCAGCGTCCCGTCCTGTTGCTGAGCCCTATCGTACTATAGGAAGCAAAGTTGTCGGGATAGAACTGAAGAAGGATTTTCCGGAAGCTGCAGAGAGATTAAAAAATGAATGGATCTCCTCGGGCAATGCCAATCTCAGGTATCATGCCGTCCGTATAGATGGAAAAACCGATTCTACAGATTCTACCGATCATGCAACTGACACGGCCATTCTTGAAGGCTGGAAGACAACTGAAGAGATCCCTGTCTCTACAAACTTAATAAGCCAGGTTATCGGGCAGGGCAGGGCCGTTGAGATTATCAGACTTGCTGCCAAACAGAGCCGGTTCGTGCTTATGATCGGGGACTCGGGCACCGGCAAGAGCATGCTTGCCTCTGCGATGGCACAGATGCTTTCTGGCAGGAGTCTTGAAGATATTCTGGTCCTTCCCAATCCGGCACAACCGATCAATCCCCTTATCAGCCATATGCAGGCCGGCAAGGGACCGAAGTATATCGAAAAGATTCGTGAAGCCCATAGACAATCCTGCACATATATCAGCTATATCTGGTGGGTCATCTTTGTTGGGTTGGGGATTGCTGGATTGGCGATGAGTTATGCCCAGAAAAGTGTCATTTATTTCGTGGGCACATTCGCATTGTTTCTCTTTCTCTTATGGGTACGTCGCAGGCTTGTTCCTGCCGGCAAAATAAAGGAACCAAAGCTCCTTACCGTTCATTCGCCGGTAGGGCCTGCCCCGTTTATCGATGCAACAGGGTTTCATGCAGGGGCATTGCTCGGGGATGTGCGCCATGACCCGTTCCAGAGCGGGGGAAAGGAAGCGCCTCCCCACCAGCTCGTAGAAGCGGGTGCAATTCATCTGGCACATGGGGGCATTCTCTTTATAGATGAAGTAAGTACGCTCAGCATAGAGAGCCAGCAGCAGCTTTTGACCGCCATCCAGGAAAAGCAGCTCCCTATTACGGGAAGGTCACCGGGCAGCAGCGGAAGCATGGTAAGAACAGAGCCGGTTCCATGTGACTTTGTTCTTGTTCTGGCTGGAAATATGGACGATGTTAAAAAGATGCACCCCGCACTACGCTCAAGGATCAGGGGGTATGGATACGAAATAGTGACATCAAACTGTATGGCCGATTCTGATGAAAACAGAAATCACCTTGTACGTTTTGTTACACAGGAAATAGTCAAGGATGGCAAGATTCCCCATTTCACCAGGGATGCCGTTGATGCAGTAATCAGGCAGGCCATGAGACGTTCAGGAAAACCGAAGCACCTGACCCTCCATCTCCGCGAACTTGGAGGCCTGGTGAGAGCGGCCGGTGATATCGCGATCGAGAGCAGGGAAAACCTTGTTCAGACCGAACATGTGGACAGAGCCCTGAAGATTACAAAGTCTCTGGAAGAACAGTTGAAGGCCAAACAGGACAAGAATGGACATATCAATGTTTTTTTAATGGATAACGTTTCATAAAAAAACCTATGCATTTTTTTCATGAAAAACATCATACATGGGCGCAATTCTTCATGGATATTCACCTCTAAAAGGCTATTTCTATAAGGATTGTGGGAGGATTTAGAAAAAAAAGCAAGTGCATTTGCTTCCAGCTTATTATTCCCCAGTGATGCTGTGGCCGTAGAATTCGATACATTCGTTGTAAAAAGAAAAATAATCTATGCTGATTTAATTGAAATTGCCCGTTTTTTTGATGTATCTCCTGAAGCCCTCCTTTACAGACTTTTGAATATTAAAAGAATTACTAAAGAATCTCTCGAAAAACTTCTCAAGGATAGGTTATTTAGAGAAATAGATCGTTCCACGATGTCACAGCGCTGGTGGCAGCCGCCACAATTTCCAGAAGGTTTCGTTAGATTGGCATTTGTAGCCTATCAAAAAGGAAAACTTTCAAAATCTAAATTAGCTAAATTATTAGATACAAGTCTTATTGATTTGAACTCTACCCTTAGGGAATACGGTTTAAATGACCAAGAAGGGTATGATGCCGAAGTGCGTGCTGCTTGATGCATGTATAGTCATAGAGGCACACAAACTTGGGATTTGGGAAAATATCATAGAAAAAGCCGAAATAACGGTTTCATCAATTGTTGCTCATGACGAATCCCTCTTTTATTCCATCCAAGAAAGTAAAATTCCTGAATCTATCGACTTAAAAAGCCTGATAGATGAAGGCAAAATTAAAGAGATTAGCTGCCTTTACCTCGCCTTTTAGGCACCGGATATGTGCAGTTAGGTTCAATGGTTTCCCCTTCACGTGTAATCAAGTACTTACAGCCTTTTTCTTCTTCCGCTTCTGGTGTTCCCGGAGACAGACCCTATCCTTTCGGACAAGAGCGCAAACTTTCTTATTATCAAGCTCCCTGCAGGTAACATGATTATACAATGGACACTCCGGATATTGCTTCGACATTCTTTATTTAATCTCTTCTTGACATTCCACAATGTGGAATTATATTGGGTGGATGAGGTTGATGCACTCTCACATTAACCTCGGTTATACCTTTTGTACCTCTTTCAAAAGCCTCTGGTCTCCTATCGATCAGGGGCTTTTCTTTTGAAGTATACAAGAATATACAAAAACAGGCCCTTCCGATACACTTCTATACAGATTTCAGGCATCCTCTGCCCTTCCCTTTGTGGTCAGTTGTAGTCAGTTGTAGACATCTGTGGTCAAAATTTGGTTGGCCCTTGCCTAGGGGCTTTTTTCCACCTTCCGATTAAAAACATGTAAACAAGACTGAAAAGCGATACCCATAAATTATCAGGAAAAACATAAAACATTGCATATATGATAAAAATGGCTAGGAGAAGCTGAAATAACTGTATTGTAAACTTTCTCACACCCCCCTTTCTCATGGCACCCTCCTTTCAATCTGATCATGTTCATGTTTTTAATCCTCTTTCAGGTGGTCAATGATTCTCTCCGGATCCAGTTCCCCGGTGTTGTTTTTGTTTATAATGGCTTCCAGCTCGGGCTCTGTGTCTTTGGTCCGTTTTACCGCCTCTTTAAACTCCGGCGGACCGGTAATCCGTTATAAGCCTTTTGACCTGGGTCGGTGTCCAGGGTTTTCCGTTCCTTTTATTCTTGCCCTGGTCGTTAAGAGACTTCACCATACCATAAAGACGTGTACCGTTATCGTACAGCTCGTTAACCGTTTTAATAATGGCCTATCCCCCGGGGATCTCCAGGAATACAAAAAGCTCTATTTTATCTGGCTTTTATTCTTGGATTGCCATTCAATGCCCTTATCTCTCAACTGTTTATCCAAATATTGAAGGATCACACTATTCAGAGAACGGAATTCATTAGCGGCAATTTTCTCTATAGCTTTTTTCATTTCTTCCGGCATTCTGATATTCACTGGTACTTTCATATTTTTAAATATAAACTTTTTTATACCAAATAACAATTTTTATCTTACAACGTAACTAATATAATATTATATTTAAATAGATTATTTATATTTAGTATCATTTTAATCCTCCGAACATAGACCCATGAAAAAGAACCCGGAAATAAGAGCGCTTGAAGATACCCGGAATTGTGAGGTTCCGGGCCGGTAGTCAAGGAAAGTGCTAAGAGAGATTGAGGATCAAGTTGAAAAAAGAATGTGGATGCCGTCTAAAAATGTCCCCATATTTTCAGATGTGGCCGCTGGTTGGCTTGAATTTAAGCGCCAAAATGTCAGAGCCTCCACGTGGGACCGGTTTTGCGGGACATTTTACCATCTTTGAAAAACGCTTCTTGTGGACATCGCGTTAAGAAATTGTCTCTGTTTGATCCGCTTTCAAAAGTTTTATCCGAAGCAGATCCAATGCGATTTCAGCAAAAATAACCTTATTCATCGATCGTTTCCCAAAAGAAAAATTGAAACGTCGTCCCTCCACCCCGTCCGGTGCAGCTAGCCCGATACAGACGGTTCCGACAGGTTTTGCTTCGGTACCGCCATCAGGTCCCGCAATACCGCTGATGGAAAGGCCATAGGTAGCTCCGGTAATTCGGCGCACGCCTTTTGCCATCTCTTTTGCGGTCTCTTCATGTACGGTTCCGAACCGTTCAATGGTTTCGGACAACACGCCGAGAAGATCGATCTTTGCCCTATTCGAATATGTCACGCCTGAAAAAATGCAATAATCTGATGCACCCGGTGAATCGGTCAGCCAATGTGCAACAAGACCTCCGGTACAGCTTTCTGCAACTGCAATGGAAGATTTTTGCCTTCTGAGGAGGCCTCCACTGAAAGTGGGTAAGCTGTTTACCGCGTTGGAGCTTGTTGAAAAAATCAGGGAAAACCGGCGCTATTGTTTGTGGTGGCACCAGATCGAGGACATCTCTCATTTGAGTGTCTTTGGGAATGTCACTGACATCAAAAACGGTAGTAAGATTACTCTGTTCAATGCTATCTTGCATGCGCTATTGGAAGTCGAGTAAAGAGGGGTCTTGAAAAAACATCATGGCAAAGCCGCTCATCAGGCAATCATGCAGGGGGTAGTCGACTTTTCCGTTTTGGCGGAAATCGTCGATTTGATTAAATCGACCAGACAGTGCCTTTCTGAGGGCGCTGAAGCTAAGATGTTTTTTGAGATGCACTTTAAATCCCCTGCATATTGTATAACATAATGATATGTATACAACATGTAGGGACAAAAGTCTAGGCAAATATTTATAATTATTTCAATATGTTATGATTTTTCTGAAAAAATGACTTCGCTGAAACCCACTTTATTAACCACTTTGTATGTTCACCGAGAATTGCTGGGTCAAAAAGCCCCTACTTGACATAACTGTCTGATAAGTTATATAAAACAAATGTAGTTTAAAATTAGGCGCTGAGTAATAACACAGAGATTCATATTTACACATGAAGTTAAAAGTGAACTAAATTCACTTTCAACTTTGAAATTTTAAGCCACTTTTCCGGTATATCCAGATCGGTGAATCTTAAGATTTGGAAGAAGGGGGAAACGATGAAAAAAATGAGATGGTCAATTTGTCTGGTTATCATCTTTATGTCCACGCCGGTTTTGGGCGAATTTTACAGATACGTGGATAAAAGCGGCAATGTAAAATTTACAGATGATCTTGGCCAGGTGCCTGTGGAACAACGCCCAAAGGCCAAAACCTACATGGAATCCAAAGGGATACCTGAAGAGAAAACGGATATATCTGACGCCGAAAAGGAAAAGACCGTTCAGGACTCCACAGCAGAACTGGATCAGATAAAAATCCAACTCGATAAGGAAAAGCTGGAGTTAGAGAAAGAATACGAAGCAATGATGAAAGAGCAAGACGCATTGTCCGAGGCCTCAAAAAAAGCCAAAACACGCGTTCTGATTCAAAAGTTTAATAAAAGTGTGTTGGCATTTAATGAAAAAACAGCGGGATACGCAAAAAAGAGAAGGGCACTCGACGCGCGGATTGTTAAATATAATTCAGAGGTCAAACAGATTTTGGAAAAGAAATTGGAAAAAATGCAAAAAAAATAGTTTTTAGATCATCGTTTATCGAAACTCTCCTCCACGGCGTCACCCCGAATCCATCACAAAAGTCATCATGTTGCAGCGGTTGTAATTGAAAGCAACTATAAAATAATTTAATAGTTCTATTAAAAATTTTAATTATTTCCAAAAAAAGTCATATTTTGTAGTTTTAATTTCAGAGATGGCTCTATGCCAATGCAACAAACAATTTTTCAATCGATTAAAATTTTATCAGTTATTTTAGATAGATATAAACCTGTTTTTGTTTTTAAATAAAATATGGATCGATTTTTATTTCCTTTTTCAATCCATGGCATACTTTTTGCTGCTTAACGAGGGAAGAAGAATGAAAACAATTTATAGAAATAAAGGATTTACATTGCTTGAACTGATGATTGTCATCGCCATTGCCGGCATTTTGGCCGCCCTTGCTATCCCTGGTTGGCTCGCCTGGCGAGCAAACGCCAAAATAAACGGCGCGGCCACCAATTTAAGGGGTGATCTGGAAATGGCCAAGATGCAGGCGATTAAGGAGAACGCGTATGTTGCGGCATTACTCACAACCAGCGGTTATACGATCTTTATTGATAATGGCGCCGGAGGCGGCATTGCTGATGACGGAATACAGAATGGGAGTGAAATTCTCCTAAGAAATCGCCAGCTGGTGGCGGGTGTGACAGCAAGCAACAATTTTGGCAATCAGATCTGGTTCAATGGAAGGGGACGTCCGGTGGGCTTCGGAACCGTTGTACTTACCGACTCGAGCGGAAACCAGCGTCAGATAGTCCTCAGTATAGTTGGCAGGATCAGGTTACAATATAATTAATAGACGGTATGTGAAACGACGCTCTCCAAAACGAAGGATTTGAAAATGATTATAACGTTCGTCAGGGAATTGAGAAAAAAATGGAGATACCGAGGGCGACCCCGGAACCGCAGTGCTGGTTTTACGTTGGTCGAACTCTTAGTGGTCATCGCCATGATCTCGGTGATGCTCGCCGCTTTGGTCGGTCTCTTTACCACCCTGTCCAAGTCTTACACCACCGAAGAAGTTAAAGCCGAGGCCCAGCAAGACCTGCGGGCAGCCGGTGACTTAATGATAAGGGACATTCGAATGGCCGGACTTGACCCCACCTTAAGCGGGAATTTCGGGATTATAAAGGCAGAGGACAAAGAAATCCGTTTCACGATGGACAGCGATGAAGACGGGGCAGTGACTCCCAGTAATTTTGAGGATATTTCCTATAATTTCATCGGCAATGAGCTAAAGCAGTCACTCGACGGCGGATCTTTCCAGCCGGTCATCGAAAATGTTACATTTCCTATTCCGGCGGACCCGGTCTTCATCTACCTGGATGAAGACGACAATCAAATCGCAACGCCGGTTTCAGCATCCGAACTTTCCAATATTCGAGTGGTTTTAGTACAAAATATGACAGTACAACCCCCGGCTGGGCAGGTTAAATTGAGCGCCAATGCTGGTGATCCCGGTAGTGGTGATGTCCCCATTCTGAACACGCGTATCCAGATCCGGAACCTGTGGTTTTAATTAAGGAAAAGCCATGATGGCTGAAAAAAAGCAAAAAAGAAAAAGATTTCTGAAAAATAATCGAGGGGTCAGCCTGATCGAGGTTCTGATTGCCGTGGCAATTTTCGCCATAGGCATCAGCGCTGTGGCCGTTCTTCAGTACAAAACCGTTGGTGGAAACACCCGGGGCAGAATGATCACAGACGCCACCACCCTGGCCGAAAGGGAGATGGAACGGCTGATGGAGCTCCCATATGCCACTTTAGGATCTGGCAGCGATAATACGACCGCCCCCTACACGGTGACCTGGACCGTCACCGATGTGGATCTGGACGGTGATGCGACCAATGAATCCAAACAGGTCGACATCAACGTCACCGCACCCCAGCTGGGGGGAAACAGGGATATATCATTTGTATTTTACAAGGATAATTTAAAGTAGTCAGAGGAATTGAACGATGAAAAAGATCATTCAAATCGTAGACAATGAAAGGGGCGTCGTCCTGATCGTGGCGATCCTGATTCTCGTGATTCTCACGCTTCTTGGTGTAACCGGGATCAAGACATCCAGCACCGAGCAGGCAGTGGCTGTCAACGAGGAGATATACAAGATGACCTTCTACGCGGCCGAAGCCGGAAGAACGTATGTGATGGCCAACACCGACCTTTATCACACCCTCAATGTAACGGTGGGACCGCCTGGATTGAATTTTCCTGATGATGCCAATCCGGCTAATAAAGATCCCATCCCCAACTCCGATATGTCCATAAACGGCAATGTCGAATATACGGGCGCCTTCGCGCTGCCCAGGGGATCAGGATATGAGCACCCCAAGTTCAGGTCGCACCGGTACAAGATGACCTCCAATGGATACGGGCCGCGAAACGCCCAGGTTACGGTGGAGGCCGCGTTCTACCGCGTCGGTTTCTGATGCGAATATGACCAAAAGGAGTTTTCTGATGAAAAAATTGACAAGATATATACCAATAACCTTCTTTTTGATGCTCGCCATGATCGTCACGGGAACGCCGGCGACGGCCGACGACACCTGTATCTTCGGGGTCTCTGCCAATGATATCCCGCCGAATATCGTATATTTGCTGGACAGCGGCGCCGACATGGAGCAGATCGTGTGGAACCAGGATTTTGACAACAATTTCGATTATATACCCGTGGTCGCTGAAGCCTGGGATGTGGTGGATTTGGGCACATCGGGCTCCCCGCCTCCGGCCCCGGTCAATCCGGTTACCCTGCTTTTAAACACGGTGGATGAGGACTATCCCTTTGCGGTGGGCGCCGAGGTGGAAGGGCTGACCAACGGGAATACCGCGGTCGTGCTCGAAAAGACTTACATCGGTATTAAGCTTCAACTGGTGCTCGACACAAGTACCATCACCCCGGGTTCTGATCCGTGGTTTTCAGTCGGCGAGATCGTCCAGCGGTACAAAAACATAAATAACATCGCCACCGGGATTGTGGAGAGTGTCGACTACACCGAGCCCAGCGGCGGCAGCGGCGGAACGCCTTCAAACCCCAACGGGTTTTTCAACGACAAGGGGTATGGCATAATCCGGGGTACCGGAGGGAACTACTTCCTAGTCAAAGTCACGAATGATTTGACACTCGACACCGACGAAGCCAATGGCCTTCAAGCCACCAGCGGAAACACCTGGACAATCACCGTTGAGATCGATCTCGATGGGGATGGTACCGTTGAAAGCCCGGATAATGGATTCGGTCAGGACGAAGCAAATGTTTCAAGGACGGTGACGCTACCGGCTTCCCCGTCAACCACAGCTGTTTCGTACACCGATGCAACTGCGGGGACGTTTTCCATAATCGATAGGGCCCAAAACTTCAGGTATTCGAAAAACTACCTCAACTGGATCTTTTTCAGCGGCCTCTACTCGGGGCTCGCATCGGACCTGCTAGACCCCGCCGTAAATATAGCTGTCAGCCGCTTCTTTTACGGCAAACTGGCTGTGATGGCGGCCGCCAAATTGAGCTCCAACAAGGCCAACTTCGGCATTTACTACTTTACCAACGACCAAAGGGCGTCCTCGGCCCAACCCCTGAACCAAGTGGTCGCCACGGTGGATGAGAACGATGCGAAGTTAAACATATTAGAGCCCAACTTTATCAACAATGTCAATAACATGAGTACCGTACAACCTGGAGACCCTTACTCCCCGCTGGCAGAAGGCCTGGCCACGATTGGCGGATATTACAATTCGCCCTCTTCGGGTGTTCTCCCCGAGAATTACTGCCAGGACCAGTTCGTCATTGTCGTCTCCCCCGGCGTCTCCTCCAAGGACCGGACCGGCAGCAGCCAGGACCTCCCGACAAGTTTTTCCGATTATGACGCTGACAACGGGTTGTCGGGCCAGTGCAGCGATTCGACCTTTTCCTGGAGCGAAGGAACACTTGCCGTAGATACCACCTGCTTTGTCGTCCCGGTCAACACTGACGGGTCGAGCTGGCTCGACGATGTGGCTCACTACATGTATACCAACGACATGGTGGGATACGTCGACGGGGTTCAGAACGTCATAACATACACGATCGGGTTCATGGCCGACTGGGAAAATAATGCCTTTTTGATCAATACGAGCAACACCGGAAACGGCCATCCCAATCTCTACGACACCAATGACGCCAATTACGGAGATTGGCATTTCTCAGCCAGCTCCCCTGGCGGACTCTCCGCGGCCATCATCGCGGCTGTTAATGATATCATTTCCCGAACCGCCACCTTTACCGCACCGGTGGTGCCGGTGACCCGAACCGTCAGTGGTGACCGGGTATACCTGGCCCTGTTCAAACCGGTACAAGGAAACTTCTGGGAAGGGAACCTGGTCAAGTTTAAGATCGGCGCGGACGGTGATATTCTGGATGCCAACGACGATCCTGCCACATATCCGAACGGTGCCCTTATAGAGGGTACCGTTCCCCTCTGGGCCACCCAGAACTGGGCAGACAATAACTATTTTGCCGGGACAGGCATATGCGACGGTGCGGCTCAATCGGCCTGCAATTACATCGATAACCTGGATAGAAATTTTTATACCTACCTGGGCACCAGTACCGATTTAACCGACAGCACCAATGCATTCATAACCGGCAATGCTGGGTTAACGGCCGCCATTTTAGGGGATCCCGGTGTGGATCCCGGTGTTGGAAGGAATACCCTCATCGACTATGTCCGGGGGGCGGATGCATTGGACGAGGATGGTGATGGCGCTATTGGTGAAAACAGAGAGATTATCACCGGTGACATTCTTCACAGCGAACCGACGGTTGTCCAGTACGAACTGACCGATACCGATGGCGATCCGATCAGCATTGTTTTTTTCGGTTCAAACGACGGGGCGCTCCACGCGGTGAATGATAAAGACGGCGTGGAGGCGTGGGCGTTTATCCCG
Source organism: Desulfobacterales bacterium (assembly GCA_011049715.1). Taxonomy (GTDB): domain Bacteria; phylum Desulfobacterota; class Desulfobacteria; order Desulfobacterales; family UBA2156; genus UBA2156. The sequence goes on along the minus strand of DRHF01000214.1, from coordinate 35,061 downwards.
CCGGATCTGCTCTACCGGTTGAAAGAAATGTTGGGTGTGACAGGTCATCAGTATTACGTCGATTCGAGCCCCAAGGTCGTCATCCTTGGGGGTGATGGAGATGAAGTTGTCGAGTCCGGTGAGCAGGTCATTTTGGTCTGCGGTGAACGAAAGGGGGGGAGCCACTATTTTGCTCTTGATATCACTGACCCCACTTCACCCGAATTTTTATGGCGGATCGGCCCGGCTGATGTCGCGGCAGCAGTGGGGATTCCCGCGCCGGATACGATCATTCCTGAAATGGGCGAAAGCTGGTCGGAACCCGATTTCGGGACGGTAAAAGATGGAGTTGACGACAAGGAGGTGTTTTTCATCGGCGCCGGCTTCAGCGCGGACAACTCCAAGGGGAAGGCGGTTTTAGCAATTGAAGTGTTGACCGGAGCGGTCGTCTGGCAGTTTATCGACGACAGCGGTGATCAAACCGGATTGGCCTCCGTCAGCACCACCATCAGTGATATGGATTACAGTATCCCCAGCACGGTTCGGATTGTAGCAGGTACCACCGCTGTTACCATTGGGTTTGTGGACAAGGTCTATGTGGGTGACCAGGGGAGCCAGATGTTCCGTATCGGCAACGTATCCGCTGCAACCTTTCCAAACATAGTTGACCAAAACATCCAGACTTGGACTGCCGAGGTCCTTTTTCTGGCGGATTCCACCAACACGCAAAAATTCTTTTACCCGCCCGGGATCACCCTCGAAATAGGGTACGACCTTGTCTTTATGGTGACCGGTGACCGGGAAGACCCCTGCAACGAGTTGACATCGGACAGCGTCTATGCGGTTAAGGATGATCACACGGTCTCGCTGACTCCTCTAACCCCGTCCGACCTGGTTGATGTCACCACGGTCGGTACTGCAGTGAATCTCGATGGGAGCGATAATGGCTGGTTCATCAACCTGGCACCGGGTGAGAAATCCCTGGCAGAGGTGGCGATCTTCTTTAAAGTTCTCTATTTTACCACCTTTACTCCCAACGACGATCCCTGCCTGCCGGGGGGTGAGGCAAAGCTGTATGCGGTCAATTATAAAACCGGGGGCCCGGTCATCACCTGGCCTGGTGGCTCTGCTGCGGCCCGTTCGCTGGTCATCGGCGGTGGCATCCCGTCCAAGCCGGTCATAATTATCACCGAAACAGTCACCAAGATGATTATATCGGTGGGGAGCACCCAACCGGAAGACGCGAGCGGATCGGTGGAAGCCGGAATCCCGGTGTTCGATCCCCTCCTACCCCCCAGGAATTTCTTCTATCTGTGGTGGAGAGAACTGTTCGGGTAACCAAGAACCCCAATTGAGCCAAAAAAGCTCAATCGGGGGGTTCTTGGTTATTTGATCGGCATTGAGGATTAAGTCCACTTCAATGCCGGTCTTATTATAACCACCCCTCAATCCTCTTCCAAACGCGCTCAGGGTACAGTGCGTCGACTTCTTTCAGGCTGGCCTTGTCCAGAGAGGGTCCATCTCCGGAAGATCTGCCTCCGGTCTTTACGGCCTCCCGGGTCGGATTTCGAATACAAATGGTGGAATATGGTGTCACATCTGGATTAAGACATTAACCTGATCAAGCTTATCTTTAACCCGTTTATCCTCGCGGAAGGGTGTAAGGCTGGGGAGAAATACCCACGGCTACCCGATTCTACCTTTCTCTTCCTTCTCGAACAATATCCACTATTTCTTGCGTCGTAATATCGGCTTTAATTGATGGGACATTTAAAGGTGAAAAAGCGATCTTTTCTGGAACCAACGCGAAAGTTCGACCGTCTTTCCTTCGTATTAGTACTTTGCCCGTATTTTCAGCCTGTTCAAGAACTATAGCGAGTTTTTGTCGGGCTTCTGAATATGTATAAACTTGCATTTTAGACCTCCATGGTTTCGACGTTGAGATTTTGAGCAGCTGCCTTAAGCTTTCGGTCTAACGTCAATAGCGGTGCTTTATGTCGAACAGCACAATCCAAGAAATAGGCATCATATGCATACATGTTGGCTTGTTTAGACAATTTTAAGGCATTAACAAAGTCTGGCTTGATATACCGAAGAGGGATACTATCGAAAATCACAAGACCTTTCTGGGCTTCATCAAGTGTCAACTTGTTCTGTTTAAACATCGCCGAGAAGGCATTGCCAATTTCCCAGGGGATAGAACCAGGTCCAATGAGTGTATTTCCAGTAGTAAGTTCAACAATTCTATTGCGTTCAGGTTCACCAACAATAACTGCAATCAATGCTGATGTATCAATTACAACATCCATGTTTACCTCCGGAATATGTATTTTTGACAATTGTACAACAGTGAATTTATTTGTCAAGTGTCAAGATGAGGAGAAGACAACGGGGTCGCATTGGGGTTGACGATTTATGAATAGGGTCTTCATCGGTTTAGGGTCTCCCATGATTTCAATTCTTTTATTGAGAGTCTCATACAGACCATAGGGCATGAAGACAAATGAAAAGCCTTTTTGTCAAGGAATGAGCAGGGATAGACAGATGTCGATACTTTTGCGCGTGTGCGCGGGATACACGGCAACGACTCTTGCCAGCCTAGCTTTGTCCAAGAGATCGGTTTCCAGTTCGTCGGCGAAGGGGACTCGTTTTCGGAGATAAGCGCAATCCAGAAGCGCCTTTTCCGGTGTGGCCATGAGCACGTTGTCGAGCTTGAGGATCTCTTCCGGCAGATAGAGCTTTTCCGCGATTCTTGAGTATTCGATGACATAATCCTGGTAAAAAATCCGGTTCCTCTTACCGATGCCGGCGTGGAGGGTAATAGTCGTGCATACTGTGGGGGTCTGAAGCAGGATACCGTGGTGATTGAGCGCCCATTCGCAGGAGACATAGGAAGGCCGCCGTGCAAAGCAGGCCACCTGTTCCACGGTGGGAGGCTCTGTGCTGAAAAGAACGTTCCAGTAAATTCGGTTGGCGATCTTTTTAACATACCCTTTCCGCGATGCCCGGTGCAGGAATACGTTGTCGTTTACGACCAGCTTTGCCACGTCAGCAGATGTAAAAAGCGGGGAGGGCAATCGCCTGAGCACGTCGATTGCTGCTGATTGTTTTTTCCTCAATCTCTGGCCCCTTTTCTTTCCGGATACAGGCTGAAATCAATAATGCCTTTTGCCTCGACCCTTCTGAATGCATTCTGCGCAGCCAAAATGAGTTCATCGTAGTCGTTGTTTGAAAGGATCTCGACGGTCTCGGTATTCAAAAACCGCGCCAGATCCAGATTGATTTTTTTGGAGAGGCTCTGTCTATCTTTTCCTTTCAGCAAGTCGAGTTGTGTGTAGAATGATAACGGTGTGCTTGAAGTGAAAGGAACTTCGTACATGTCGAGTTTTCGTTTCAGCATAGATGCGTCAGGATCGATCCGAAGCGTTTTTGTAAGAAACCAGACGTCAAAAAAGTCTCTCCCCTTTTTGTACGGTCGCTCCAGAAGCGCCCGAAGCTTGTCTGAAAGGATTTCATGTACGGTTTCGACGTTGACGATTACCGATGCACCGGGAGTTTTGAATCCTCCTTCCTGGAGAAAGTGGGCCACCGTTGGGGATGCCTGCATGATTTTAGGTTCCGCATCGGGTTTCACACCGGGAACCAGCTTTTCGAATTCTATCTTTACAGAGATCTTGCTCCTTACAGCAGCAGGCTGGAACTGGATAAACGCTTTATAGAACGAAGGATGGCCCTTTTTCTCCTTTAATGTGAATGTGCCTGCTCCAAAGTTTGCCACCATCTGTCTTCTGATCGCCTCTCCGGCCGATTTCATCAAAGCCACCACCCGTTCCCGCGATAGAGATGTGACGAAGTCGAGATCTTCCGAGAATCTCATTCCTCCATAGAACCATCGGATCGCCGTACCGCCCTGAAAGCAAACTTCCTTGCTCTCCCGCAACGAGAAAAGCGACTCAAGGAGAATCAACTGAGCGATCTCAGCCTGCTTTGCCTTTGGCTGATCATAACTTTTCATGATTTGCAATTTATAACAGATATGTATTAAATTGCAAGCAAAAAATACCTTCTTGAAATGATTATTGTGGCATACCAGAGTCAATGGTAGTTTGTTGTTTGATGCCATAACTTATTGAGAAGTTACGAAGACCGACGATTGAGGTGATCCAACAGTCTTTGCCCTTCAGTCTATTCGCCTGAGTTGTGATTTTCTAAGAACTACTGAATCAGGTCTCCCTGATTGATATTGACTTTCCAGCCCCCCCATTATAACTAAAACTCATAACTTATTTTTTCTTTCGACAATTGAAAATTGCATATAGCCGTTTGTTTTCATAGAGAATTTTAACCTCATGCCGGACACCAAACACCACTCGCTTTCATCCGAATATGTCTGCCAGGCCCTCTGCGAAAAAGGGCTGATCTCCCAGACCCAGGAAACGCAGATCCGAAAAACCGAGAAGAGCATTCAAAGGAAGCTGGAAAAAGGTCAAGCCCGACCGGATGAAACCTCGGCCGTCAGCGGACGGATCCTCGCTCCGATAACCATCATCGACGTTATCGATTCAATGAACCTTCAACGGGCCGATGATCCTTCAAAGAGCCTGGGGGAGGAGATCATTTTTCAGACCCTGGCAAATGCATGGGGGTTTCCGTTTAAAAAGATCGACCCGTTGAAGCTGGATCTCAATCTGGTGACCACGACCATCCCGCGAAATTTTGCCATGAGACACCTGGTCCTTCCCATCGCGATCAAGGATGGATCGTTGACCGTAGCCACACCGAATCCGTTTAACACAGAGGTTTTTCAGGATATTTCACAGGCCAGTCTCTTGAAGGTCAAACCGGTGGTCAGCCCTAAAAGCGATATAACCAAACTCATTGGTGAATTTTTCAGCTTCAAACGCTCCATCATGAAAGCCGAACACCAGTTCGCCGACCCCCTGGTAGACCTGGGGAACCTCGAACAATATGTTCAGCTCCAATCCCCGGATGAGCTCCCTTCCGACGATCAGCATATTGTAAATGCAGTAAACTACCTCTTCAGTTATGCCTTTGACCAGCGGGCGAGCGATATACATATTGAGCCCAAAAGGGACACCAGCCTGGTAAGAATGCGAATCGATGGCGTCCTCTACACGGTTCACGATCTTCCCAAAAAAGTTCATTCCGCAGTGGTCAGCCGGATAAAGAACCTTTCCCGGCTCGACATGGCTGAAAAGAGAAGGCCCCAGGACGGGAGAATCAAAATAGACAAAAAGGGGATGGAGGTTGAGATACGGGTTTCCACCATTCCGGTGGCCTTTGGGGAAAAGGTGGTGATGCGGCTCATGGACCCGGAAATCCTTTTCCAGGATTTGGAACAGCTCGGCTTTACTGCCACCGATCTCATCCGTTATAACCATTTTATCAAAATGCCCCACGGAATTGTGCTGGTTTGCGGCCCGACCGGAAGTGGCAAATCGACAACCCTTTACTCCACCCTCCGCGATCTTTCTTCTCCCAAAGTCAATATTACCACCGTGGAAGACCCGATCGAAATGGTGCACGAGGCTTTTAACCAGATAGCGGTTCAACCGGCGGTGGGCGTCACTTTTTCTGCAATTTTGAGAAACATCTTAAGGCAGGATCCGGATATCATCATGATCGGAGAAATGAGGGATTTAGAAACCGCCGAAAATGCCATTCAGGCTGCATTGACCGGCCACCTGGTCCTTTCCACGCTCCATACCAATGACGCTGCATCCGCCATCACCCGTCTTTTAGACCTCGGTGTGCCCCCGTTTTTGATTCATGCAACCCTTATCGGGATACAGGCACAACGGCTGGTTCGAAAGGTCTGTCCACACTGCAGGGAATCATTTGAAATGGATTCAAGTGAGCTGAAAGAACTCGGTATAAAAACCGGAGCGGTTGGAATGATAAAATTAAGGCGGGGAACCGGTTGTTCAAAATGCAGGAACACCGGCTATCTGGGCCGGGCCGGAATCTTTGAGGTGCTCCCTTACACAGAATCCCTTAAGAAGATAACAACCGTACAGGCGGATTTGGATACCATATCTTCCCAGGCAAAAAAAGAAGGGATGGAGACAATGAGGGAAAACGCGATCAAAAAGATGCTCGGCGGGGACACCACCTACCAGGAGGTGTTGAGGGTTACCTGGGAGAATTAATCCTAATGGAGTTAAGACCATGAAAGACAAACAGAGCCAACATCTGAAACTGCAGGAACTTTGTGACTGCTTTGTAACCACAGACCCATTAAAAGAGATGTCTGAAATAGAAAACGATGGGGATGATACGGAGGAAGCGGCCTTAAAATGGATCGCTCTGGCAGCCCTGCATGGTTTGAACAGCAATGCCAAAAAAATCTCCATCACCAAAATAAAGGACGGCCGGGTAAAAGTCATCGCTGAATATCGGGACTCGGAGCTCCCCTCTCCCGGCACCCGGGTGGGAGATAAAGTCATTCAAACAATAAGAGAGATCACCCATCTGGAAGGGGAAAAGGGGAAAATCCAGCTGGCATTGGGACTCCGGGACAGCAGTTTTGAGCTGGGAGTTAAACTAAAGACCGAAAGGGATGAACAGAAGGTTACGCTCAAATTTCCCTGAAAAAATATCGCTTCGCCACATAAAAACGGTTGAATACCACGCCGTAACATACGAATAGTTAGGAACCTCTTGCTCGCCCATCAACTATTTTATTAGGGACCCTTTCTTTGTATCCATGAAACCGATCATTGCAATTGTGGGCCGTCCCAATGTGGGAAAGTCCACCCTTTTCAATCGGATCACCCACACGCGAACCGCTTTGGTGGACAACCTCCCCGGTGTAACCAGAGACCGCCAGTATGCCGATGCCACCTGGGATGATGTTGAGTTCATCCTGGTCGATACCGGCGGATTTATTGAAAAAGATGAGGACGATTTGGCACAGCAGATCCGTTTTCAAATCGACCAGGCTATAGAAGACGCCGATGTGATCCTTCTGGTGCTCGATGGCAAAACCGGGGTGTCTCCATATGACAAAGATATGATCGATCTTCTCCGCTCCGGAGGCCGGCCGACCTTTTATGCGGTGAACAAAATAGACGGGGAGGAACAGGAACTCAACCTCTATGATTTTTACCGTCTCGGCATAGACAAACTATACCCGGTCTCTGCTGAACACGGTTACGGTGTTCCGGATTTTCTGGATGATCTGACCGCTGATCTATCCAAACTCTTTTCAGCTTCATCTTCGGACAAGGCCGGGGAAATAATAAAAATAGCAGTTGTGGGGAAACCGAACAGTGGAAAATCGTCGCTCATCAATCGAATTCTGGGGAAAGCCCGGGTTCTGGTCAGCGATACCCCCGGAACGACCCGTGATTCAATCGACTCTTTATGTAAAATAAACAAAAAACCCTACCTTTTGATCGATACCGCCGGGATACGGCGGAAAGGTCGTGTTTCAAAAAAACTTGAAAAATTCTCCATCCTTAAAGCATTAAAAAGCCTTGAAAGATGCGATGTGGCTCTGGTTATCATCGATGCAAATGAGGGAATCACAGAGCAGGATATTAAAGTTGCCGGATATGCTTTTGAGCGAAAATGTGGTCTAATTCTTCTGCTGAATAAATGGGATCTGGTTAAAAAAGAGACCAACACTGCTAAAAAATACTACGAACAGTTAAAAATGGAGGCGAAATATATAAATTTTGCTCCGGCAATGACCATTTCAGCCAAAACCGGCCTCAGGGTACCAAAAATATTCCATCTCGTAGATGAAGTCTACGATCAGTTTGCTTCCCGCATCGGGACCGGAACACTCAACAGGATCGTCGAACAGGCTACCAGAAAAACCCAGCCATCACTTCACAGGGGAAACCGGATTAAATTCTACTATGCCACCCAAACGTCTTCAAAACCACCCACATTTGTCTGTTTTTCAAATTTTCCGGAGGGGATTCACTTTTCTTACAAAAGATACCTGATCAACCAGATCCGGGAACAGGCAGGGCTTGATAAAACCCCCTTACGGATGATTTTTCGTAAACGACAAGGACGATAAGAATAAAATAATGGATCTTTTTGAATATCAGGCCCAAAAAGCCGCGAAAGCATCCAGACCCCTGGCAGAGAAGATGCGCCCGGGGAGCCTGGACGAGTTTGTCGGCCAAAAACATACGGTGAGCCGGGAAGGTTTGCTTTCTAGAGCGATCGGAAAAGACCGAATTTTTTCCATGATTCTCTGGGGTCCGCCCGGATGTGGAAAAACAACTCTCGCCAGAATCATTGCCAATGAAACCAATAGCTATTTCGTCCATTTCTCCGCTGTCCTTTCCGGTGTCAAGGAAATCCGTTCGGTTATTGAAGAAGCAAAAAACCAGCAGAAGCTTCATCAAAAACGGACGATTCTCTTTGTCGATGAGATCCATCGGTTTAACAAGGCCCAGCAGGATGCATTTTTGCATCATGTAGAAAGCGGTTTGATCACCCTGATAGGGGCCACCACCGAAAACCCTTCGTTTGAGGTGATTCCTCCCCTTTTGTCCAGGTGCCGGGTGATCACCCTGAAAGCCCTTTCGCCCCTGGATATATCACTTATACTGAAACGGACGTTAAAGGACAAAGAAAAAGGCCTGGGGAGTCTCGGGTTGACATTGGATCCCGGCGCCCTTTCCCACTTGACCCGAATTTCAGATGGTGATGCCCGCGTTGCTTTAAACGGGCTTGAATTGGCGGCTTCTCTGATCCTTTCTGACAAAGATCTCTCGAAGAAAAAAAATAACCTAATAATCCGGATGAAGGATATTGAACAGGCTTTGCAGCAGAAAGCGTTGATCTACGACAAATCAGGTGAAGAACACTACAATCTGATTTCTGCTTTCCACAAAAGCCTGCGCGGAAATGATCCTGACGCATCTCTATACTGGCTGGCTCGAATGCTGACCGCGGGAGAGGATCCTTTGTATGTGGCCCGGCGGATGGTCCGGTGTGCTTCAGAAGATGTGGGAAACGCAGACCCCCAGGCGCTGGGAGTGGCGATGAATGCGATGGAGGCATTCAAATTTATCGGACCGCCGGAGGGTGAACTGGCGCTTGCCCAGGCAGCGGTTTACCTTGCAATCGCACCTAAAAGCAACCGCATTTACACCGCTTATAAAAAGGTACAGGGTGTCATCGAAAAGTCAGGCACTCTCCCGGTCCCGCTTCACATTCGGAATGCCCCCACAAACCTGATGAAAGCGCTTGATTATGGAAAAGCGTACAAATATCCCCATGATTATCCGGATGCCTATGTTTCACAGGAATATCTGCCGGAGACACTTAGGGGCCGACAGTACTATTTCCCAACTGAAAGGGGTTTTGAAAAGATCGTAAAACAACGGCTTGAAAAGTGGCGAAAAATAAAAAAGTCTCAGCCGTCAAAACCGAGGGATCAGCATGATGTTGATGGTTAATGTACACGCTATTTCAAAATCCGTTTTGAGCGATATTTTGCCATTTCAGGCCCCCATTTGGCCCACAATATTCTTCAGGCAGTCACTGAGCCTTACAAAATCAGAGACGCTGAGTGTCTCAGCACGTCTTGCCGGATCGATTCCCGCACGGTCAAGTGCCTGAAAGGCTGTTGATCCATCGAGGTGAAATTCGCTACCTGCCAGCGCATTTTTCAATGTTTTTCGCCTTTTCCCAAATGCCGCCTTGATGACCCGGAAAAGGAAGGCGTCATCTGCACCCGCATTTTTCATAGGGGTTTCAAAATCGATTCCGAGAACCATGGATTCGACCCCGGGCTTGGGGAAAAAACAGGTAGGCCTAACCGCTAAAAGGGTTTTTATGTTTGCACAGTATTGAAGCATCACCGACAACCGGCCATACTCCCTTCCGCCTGGTGGAGCGGTAATTCTGTTGGCCACCTCCTTCTGAAACATCAAAATGGCGCGGCTGATCACTTCCCTTGAATTGATAAGTTTTACAAGAATCTGGGAAGAGATGTTGTACGGAAGGTTTCCCAAAACGACTAAGCCATGATTGACCCCCTTCCCGAGCGCCTTTATATCAACCTGAAGGATGTTTTCCCTGATTAAAACAATATTTGAAAGGCGGTTTGAAAAAACCTCCTTTTCCAGGACAGCCATGATACGGGGATCTTTTTCAACCGCATATAATTTTTTCACAACCCGGCCGGCCGGAATCGTAAGGGCACCGAGGCCGGCTCCGATTTCAAGGACAACATCTTTTGCCGAGGCTTGTGAGCGAAGAACAATCATCTCTGCCACAGATCGATCTGATAGAAAATGCTGGCCCGATTGCTTGTCCGCACGTATATCATGAGCATTTAGGAGTATCCGGGGAGATGCCATATCGACAAAAATTATTCCTATATTAACGATCTGTCAAGAATTGGAGCCTTTTGAACTAAAAGAACACATTATCAACCAATGGGCATCGACTCAAATCTTTATCTCTTTCATATCAAATCTCTTTAAAAAATGACCAGAAAAAGTCTTGAAAGCTTTATTTCATTGTGATAGTCAGAACGATTCGTTTTTCGATAGCAGATGAGTTCCAGCATCAAAAGCCTGAAAGGAATTTTAAATAGATGACCGCGAAAAAGGAATTGCAACGGACTTATGCCCTGGCGATTGTTTTGTTGGTTGTAGGGATTTTAAGTTACGCCGCCTTCCCCGCAAAGACACCCGAACAGCCGCCAAGAATAATGTTAAAAAACGTTGCTGGAAAAGTTTTATTTGACCACAAAACACATACATCTGTCCAAGGATATGGCCTCTCCTGCCTCGATTGCCATCATACCGACGCTGAGGATGAAACAGAACCCGAGCTGTGCGGGGAGGGGGGGTGCCATGAGCCCAAAAGCGAAGATGAAGACATGCTCAATCGATTCGATGCATTCCATTTACAATGCATCGGATGTCATCAGGAATTTGAAGTAAATCCATTAGAAGAACAATGTGAACTATGTCATGTGATGTGAGACAGAGAGATAGGTTGAACGATGATAACAAAACGAATCACAGCTTTGAGAAAACCCCGCTTTGGATACGATAGAGTTGAGGCGGTTCTGCCGGAACATCGATCGGTTTCAACACCCGGAGAGGTTACCCTGTACCTAGAGGTTACAACACCGGAACCTGCCATTTATAAGGGTTTACTGACATGTGAAAAAGGGGAAACGGTCAAAACAGGGCAAAAAATATCTCTTTCCGAAGACAGTGGTCAATACGTTGTATCAACCGTTACAGGGACTGTGTCATCGATCTCAACTCACACAGGCGATTTCGGCAAGTCGTACATCGCCATCTCCATTCGTGCCGAGGAGGCGGAGGTATTTGATGAACAATTCGAAAAATTTGCCCTGAACCCTACCCTCGATACGGCCAGGGATTTCCTTTCTTGCGCACCGGGGAAGCCGCCGCTTCACGCTTCTTTCGGGCCTGAAAAATCGATTCAAACCATCGTTGTCTGCGGAGTTGACAGCGATATCTTTATTTCCACCAATCGGTATGGGGTAACCACCCAATTTAATGCCATAAAAAAAGGAATTCATATACTAAAGGCCATCACCGGGGTTGATAATATCATTCTGGCCGTTCCACAGGATGTCATACATGGATATACGGGTGTAGATGCACTGGTTAAAGCTGTTCCTATCCGATATCCCGCCACACTTCCCCAAATGATGATACAGAATCTACTGGGACAGGTTGTCCCTGTTGGAAAAAGCGTGGAAGATTTAGGGGTATCCTTTTTCAGCGCCGAGGCTGCCGCAAGTATCGGAATTGCTTTTGAAGAGGGCCGGATACCTGTTTCAAAGCGGCTGACCCTGATCGGAAAGGACGGGGGTACAACCCTTTTATCAGTCAGAATCGGGACCCCGCTTCGTGACATTTTTGAGGCATCCAATATTATTTTAAACGATAAAGACCGAATCGTTCTGGGTGGGCCGATGCGGGGTGCTGCGATCTATTCCGAAGACCACACGGTGCTGCCGGATACCGATGCCATTATGGTTCAGGACAAAAACAACCTGCCGTATTTCTCAGATGACCCCTGTATCAATTGTGGAGAATGTGTCAGAATTTGTCCTGCAAAAATTCAGGTAAATATGCTCGTTCGATATACCGAAGCCGGTCATTACGAAGAATCCGCAGATCTGTACGATTTGTATTCCTGCATTGAATGCGGCCTGTGCAGCTTTGTCTGTGTATCAAAAATACCGATTTTTCAACACATACGATTGGCAAAATTTGAGCTCTCCCGGCAGGATACAGCAGAGGCAAATCATGCTTGAACAGAAAAAATTCGTTGTTTCGCACGCCCCGTTCTTACATAACGGCAGCAGCATTTCCCTGCGCAATTACAATATAATACTAGCTGCGTTGCCTGCGGTTGTTTTTGGTCTGTTCCAATACGGTATGTCTGCTGTGGGCGTCCTGTCACTTTCCGTATCCACAGCGATCCTTTGGGAGCTTTTGATGAACCGCATCACCAAAAGCAAGATTTCGATTGTAGATGGCAATGCGGCACTGATAGGGCTTTTGCTCGGGATGCTTTTACCACCCGTTTCACCCTGGTGGCTGGTTATCACCGGCACATTTATCGCCATCGTTGTCGGCAAGCAGATCTATGGCGGCATCGGAGGGAATCCATTTCATCCAACGCTGATTGCCCTTGCCATCCTCATGCTGTCCTGGAAAGATTTCCTTGATTTTGATGAAAGTTTGGTCAACTACGATTTTGACTTTATCGCGGTTTATCCTCTTGGCGCCTTAAAACACTTCGGTGTTGCTGCTATTGAATCCTTTCGCGCCGGAGATCTGCTGATCGGTAAACAAACCGGGGGGACGGGTGCTACTTTCGGCCTTGGGTTGATTGCCGGCGGTATCTACCTGATGGCGAAGCGGATTATCCGATGGGAAATTTCAATCTCCTTTCTTGGGGGTGTGCTGATCAGCGCTCTGGTATTCAATTTATCGGATGCAACACTTTTTGCCGGGCCCTTTTTTCATCTATTCACCGGTTATACATTGATCGGGGCTTTTTTTCTGGCCACCGAGGATTCATCTTCCCCGGTAAATTTTATTCCCATGCTCCTTTATGGGGCCACTGGTGGCATTCTCACCGTACTCATCAGAAATATCGGTGTTTATATTGATGGTGTGGTTTTTGCCATCCTGATCATAAATATCTTAAACCCACTTTTGGACAAGATCAGACCCGAAGCATTGGGAAGGGTCGTTTAACATGCGCGAAATGATAAAAATGATCATCATCCTCACAATTTTGAGCACCTTTTCAGGCACGCTGCTGGCGGCGCTCTACACCAAAACCAAGGACAAGATCGAATATCAGCAACTCAAATTTGTAAAAGGCCCTGCAGTTCGCGAAATCCTCAAAGGGTCATCAAACGATCCGATTGTCGACCGGTTTAAAATCAAAGACGGCGACATGGAAAAGAGTTTTTTTATCGGCGTATTTGACGGAGAGGCGGATTTCGTTGCCTTTGAAACGTTTGGAACAGGGTATCAGGGTAAAGTCGGCCTGATGGTGGGTGTTAACATAAAAGATGATAAGATTGTCGGCGTGGGTGTCACCACCCACACCGAAACACCGGGGGTGGGTTCTCTGGCAAAAACCGATCCCACCTTTGTCTCCCAATTCAAGGGATTACCTGTCGACCAGGAATTTAAAGTCAAAGCAGATGGCGGAAAGATTGATGCAATGAGCGGCGCCACTCTTACCTCCCGCGCTGTCAGTGCCGCGGCAACCGACGCCGGCAAAATGTATAAACGTTTAAAACTACAGATTATCGAAAGCTTAAAAAGTTTTAAAACTAGCGGAACTCAAGTAGGAGAAAAAGATGGCTAAGTCTATCTCACAGGAATTTATCAAAGGTCTGTGGGCTGAAGTACCACCGTTTCGACTGGTCCTCGGTCTCTGCCCCACGCTCGCGGTGACCAAGACGGTAGAAAACGGGCTCGGGATGGGGATTGCCACACTGTTTGTTCTGGTCTCCTCCAATTCTCTTGTTTCAGTCATGCGAAACCTCATACCCCCGAAGATAAGAATTGCATGCTTTATTATCATCATTGCAACATTCGTTACCATTGCCGAACTTCTGATGCAGGCCTACAGTTATCCGCTCTATGAGGCACTTGGCATATTTACACCGCTCATTGTCGTCAACTGTATTATTCTCGGCCGTGCCGAGGCGTTTGCAGCCAAAAACGGATTGATCGCCTCATTTGCAGATGGGTTGGGGATGGGTGTTGGATTTACCCTATCCCTGGGCGTTCTCGGCGCAGTTCGGGAGGTGCTGGGAAGCGGCACTTTTTTGGGCACATCCGTATTCGGACCCTCTTTTCAGCCGTTTACCTTCATGATTGAGGCGCCGGGGGCCTTTGTCGCCCTTGGACTCTTGCTTTGCGTCATGAACCTTGTAGGACAAAAATAGGAGGAAATAAATGGGCGATTTGATACTCCTTGTCATCAGCTGCATATTTGTAAACAACATACTCCTTGCCCAGTACCTGGGAAATTGTCCCTTTTTGGGAACGTCCAAAAAAATGGAGACGGCGATCGGCATGGCAATGGCGGTTGTCTTTGTTTTATCTTTGGCCGGGGTCATTACATGGATAACCGACGTATTGGTTTTAAAGCGATTCGGCATCGAATACCTGAGAACCGTTTCATTTATCCTCGTGATTGCATCGCTTGTGCAGTTCGTGGAGATGTTCTTAAAAAAAGTCATCCCGGCGCTTTACACGGGACTGGGTATCTTTCTTCCACTGATTACAACAAATTGCGCGGTATTTGGCGTTGCGCTTATTATTTCCAACAATGAATATACCTTTCTTCAGGCACTGGTTTCATCGACTGCTTACGCGGTTGGGTTCGGACTTGCCCTGATTCTTTTTGCAGGTGTACGCGAAAGAATCAATCTGGGCAGAGTTCCAAAGCCGCTCCAGGATGCGTCGATCGGACTGGTGACTGCAGGGGTACTATCACTTGCATTTTTTGCCTTTAAAGGCATGGTATAAAAGAAATTTACTTTGACCGAAGCTGTTTTATTTATGTCCGGGATTGGGGCGGTTTGTGGCTTGACCCTGAGCATCGCCTCAAAAATATTTTATGTATATGAAGACCCCAGAATCGCTCTAGTCGAGGGTCATCTCGCTGGTGCAAATTGCGGTGGCTGCGGATATGCGGGATGCGCTTCGGTAGCCCTTGCCGTAGTTGACGGTAATGCACGGCCTACGGTCTGTGTTATCGCCGGACCGGAGTCGGCAATGAACGTGGCATCGGTGATGGGGGTAGAAGCCGGCAGTGCAGAACCCCTTCGCGCTTTAAACCGTTGTGAAGGGGGAGACCGAGCGGCGGACCGGTTTTATTATATCGGAATCAACTCGTGCCGGGCATTGGCCGCTTTTTATGGCGGAAAGCGTATCTGCACCATCGGATGCCTCTGCCTTGGAGATTGTATTCGGTCTTGTTCATTCAATGCCATCCATATGGGCCCAAAAGGGTATCCCGTTGTCGACCAAAGCAAATGCGTCGGTTGTGGCGCATGTGAGAAGGTTTGCCCCAAAAGTATCCTAAAGGTCCGAACCCTGTCTCAACGGCTTCTCCATTTCAACCAGGAAGACGACCCCCTCGCCCCATGCAGCCAAACCTGTCCGGCGGAAATCAACATTCCCAAATATATCTCTCAAATCAAAAGCGGCGATTACCGAGCTGCGGTGGAGACCATTCGGGAACGTAACCCCCTCCTTTTCACGTGCGGCAGGGTTTGTCCTCATCCCTGTGAAGAATACTGCCGGAGAGGTATAGAGGATGAAGCGGTCTCCATAAATCAGCTTAAACGCTTTGCGGCTGATTTTGAGGTAAAATGCGGTCATCGATTTTCCATCCCCTGCGCCCCATCAACTGATAAAAAAATTGCGGTGATCGGCGGGGGGCCTGCCGGGTTGACCTGCGCCTATTTTCTACGGCGGCTGGGCCATGGTGTGACCATTTTTGACAAGATGCGAAATCTCGGAGGTATGCTTCGTTACGGCATTCCCGAGTATCGACTTCCCAAAGAAATCTTGGAATGGGAAATCGACAGTATCCTTGAGCTGGGAATCGAATATCATACAGGGGTAAAGCTGGGCGTTGATTTCGACCTTGAATCGCTTGTTTCACAAGGGTACGATGCCATTTTCTTAGGGGTTGGCGCCTGGAGTGATTATCAGCTAAAGGTTAAGGGTGAAGATCAAAAAGGGTGTTTTACCGGAATCGATTTTTTAACCCGTTTTGCCAAAATCCAACAGGGAGACAGCACGGACGAATCTATCCCGATCGGCCAAAAGTGTGTGGTGATCGGCGGCGGTAATACCGCGATCGATTGTGTCCGCACACTCGTCCGATTGGGTGCCCAGGAGGTAACGATCGTTTATCGCCGCACACGGAACGAAATGCCCGCCAACAGGGTTGAAATTGAAGCTGCAGAGGAGGAGGGAGTTAAGTTTCATTTTCTAGCTTCGCCGGTTCAAGCGTCAGGGGATAAAGAAGGAAGGGTCACTCATCTTGAATACCTGAAAATGAAACTAGGCGAACCGGATGCAAGTGGCCGTCGCCGTCCGGTTCCGATCGAAGGGTCTGAAACACTTATTGAAACCGATATGATGATTACTGCCATCGGTCAGGGGCCTGACATCTCTTTTGCTGACAAAGGAAAACCGATAAGCAATCTCGGTGTTACCCGATGGAATACGATTGACGCAGACCCGGAAATCCTTCAATCAAACATCCCCCATATCTTTACTGCAGGCGACGCGTTCACAGGCGCTTCACTGGTGGTTGAAGCGATCGGCGGCGGAAGAAGAGCTGCAAGGGCAATTCATCTTTATTTGTCCGGAAAAGAACTCAAACCAATACCGAAATCATTGCTGGAAAAACATATCCCGGAATCCATCTTCGATCAGGTTTCAGGCATTATCAAATCACCGAGGACAAAGATGCCCGAACTCCCTGTCGAAGATCGTATTCAATCTTTTTTAGAAACTGACCTTGTTATCAGCAAAAAGGGGGCCGAATTCGAGTCGAATCGTTGTCTGGACTGCTGTAGAATTTGTTACAACAAGGATGCGGCTTAACCAGCCCGGGGCCCCACCCTCGTCTCCGCTTGATATTCGTGTACATAAACACGCGGGGTCTACTGCCATAAGTGCTAAGTTATTTTTACGCCGGGGGACTGTGGAAGGTTAACTGAAAAAAATTGAACATCGAACATCGAACGTCCAACATCGAATGTTGAATGGGGAAAAAAAGAAACTTAGAGAGACTCAAAGATGCTTAAAACTTATCCAGCGTGTACCACTAATTAAAACCTGGTAACTATTCAGGGGGCGGTTGTTTCTCCGTAACGATATTGGCGGAGTCGCTTCGTATTTTCAGTGATTTAGCAGTGGGGGAGACCGCAGCCATCCTGAGCGCAGCGAAGGGGGCAGGAATGCCACCGCTGCTAACTCATTGAAAATACCAGCGATGAAGACACCTAAGTGAAGGGGAAATGACTGACCCCCTGAACACATACAAAACCTGAGCTACTAAATGATATTTTAAAGGAAACAGAAGAATTAATTAAGATTTTCGTTACGAATATCAAAATGGCTGAAAAGAAACAGAAATAGGTGTTGAATGTTCGGTATTGGGTGTTTGTTTTTCATTCGACGTTGGGCGTTCGATGTTCGACGTTCATCTTTCAAAACAACCTTGTACGATATAAATGTAATCTGTGAATGTTTACAAAACAACTTAGCGCTTATGGGGTCCACTGCCCATTTGATTTTGCATGGATACATCAGACATCAACAAGTTGTTAATGAAAGTAGCAGGAGATGTCGGCACGGTCCCTGATGACGTCCGAAACGTTTTTTCAACTTTGATCTCCATTACACTGCGCTACAGAGACCTCCTTAAAGATGACCTCGGAATCGTTTTATCGGTTGAAGATGTTCATGTGGCACTTGGATGGCTGCTTGAATCGATCCGGACAAAAAAATTGCCGGAAACCGACAATGCTTTGAGACTCGACCTCCTCAAACTGTGGCTGGACGAGTTGAAACTCCATCTGTAACAAAACGACTCCCGGCTCCTGACAGATAACGATGAAGAAGGAACTCTATTTGGCGGTGGATCGCCGCAGGGTGTCCGCTAATGCTCTCATATCTTCCGGGACCGGCGCTTCAAAGGATTTGATCTGAAGTGTTACCGGATGTGAAAAACGTATGCGCCATGCATGCAACATCAGCCGGAGGGGGGATTCTATTTTTGGGGAAGCGGCTTTTTCATTCTCTTGCTTTTTCACCCCTTGGCGTTTGCCATATACCGGGTCCCCAACAACCGAATGGTGAATGGCGGCAAGATGAACACGGATCTGGTGGGTTCGTCCGGTTTTCAGATCGAGCTCCAACCATGTTGCTTTGGAAAACCGTTCCCTAACCCGCCATCCTGTCTCAGCATCCCTCCCTTTTGCGCTGTGGGTCGACATCCGCTTCCGATCAACCGGATGACGTCCGACGGGAAGCGAAATAGTGCCGGTTTCACCCGCCACCTCACCATGTACCAGTGCAAGGTATTCTTTTTTAATTTTTCTCGATTTAAACTGCCGGGCCAGATGTTGATGTGCAACGCCATCTTTTGCAATAATCAAGACACCGGAAGTATCCTTATCAAGTCGGTGGACAATTCCCGGCCTCAGATCCCCGCCAAATCCTTTCAAATCCGGGTAATGATACAAAAGTCCGTTGACCAGGGTTCCGGAATAATGTCCAGGGGCCGGGTGGACAACAAGGCCCGGCTGTTTGTTTAAAATGATAAAATGATCATCCTCATATATGATATCAAGATCAATCGGTTCAGGCTTAAATACCACCGCCTGGGGAGGGGGAATCCGGCCATCAATTTTGTCGCCGACCTTCACACGGTAACCGGGCTTTTTTATTAGGCCTTGAACCCGAATCTCACCTTTTGAGATAAGAGCGGTTGCAAAGGACCGAGAGCAGTTCGAAATCCGCAAAGCAATCAGGGCGTCGAAGCGCCTGCCATTGTCCGCCTCGTCAACAATAAATTGAAGGGGATTCGTGTCATGAATCATTACACAGAAGGATGGTTACTGGGGGGAAAAAAAAGATTCAATCTCTGCAAGAATGGTCTTTTGGTCTGTGTTTTTTGCGGTCGAAAGCTCTCTTACCAGCAGCCCCTGAGCAGTATCGTAGAGTTTTCGTTCACCAAAGGAAAGATCCTTTGTTAATCTCACGAGAGAAAGGTCCCTAAAAACTTCTGCTACATCGTAGAGGGAACCGGTCTTGATTTTCTCCATGTACTCCCTGTACCTGCGGTTCCATGTCTGGGTCAAAGTTGATTCGTCCCGGCCAGCTTTCATCAATTTATAAATTTTGGAAACCTCTTTTTTGCTGATGACTGCCCTTAAACCGACGGATTCGACATTACAGGTCGGAATCATAATAACCATATTGTTTTCAAGGACTTTCATGATATAAAAATCCTGGGTTTCACCGTTGATCATCTTGCTTTCAATTGCATCTATCCGACCGACGCCATGCGCCGGATATACGGCCAGATCACCTATCTGAAATTCTTTCATTTTTTATCCGGTTGTTTATAATGGTTTCTTAAATTATGTCCTTTAACAAAATCCAGATAACCTGATATCACAATAATAAAAAAAAAACAACCAATAAAAAAGACCGGCCAATTATAGACCGGTCCTTTTTGAGTTCAATCAACCTTGACGTCTCGTAAAAAGTCATTTGCGAACGACTTTGAGCATTTTGGGATAAAGCGTTTTGATCCGCCGCAGGCGGATCTAAACGCCCCAAAATGGTCATTTAGAGAGCAATATGGTCTTTTTACGAGGTCATCAATCTTAAAACTGCGCATTACGACAAAAATGGCACCATAAGGAGCGCAATCACATTTAAGATCTTGATCATCGGGTTGATCGCCGGACCGGCGGTATCCTTGTAAGGATCACCAACTGTGTCCCCGGTGACCGCCGCTTTGTGCGCATCGCTTCCCTTACCACCCAGGTGGCCGTCCTCAATATATTTTTTCGCATTGTCCCACGCCGCACCACCGGTTGTCATGGAAATTGCAACAAAAATTCCGGTAACGATGCTGCCGATTAAAAGTCCGCCCAGTGCCACCTTGCCCAGCAAAAATCCAACTAGAATTGGCGTGACCACCGGGAGCAGTGCCGGTACAATCATTTCTTTCAACGCAAACTTGGTGACGATATCTACACATGTGCTATAGTCCGGTTTTGCAGTTCCTTCCATAATGCCGGGGATTTCACGGAACTGACGCCTCACTTCATCCACAACCGCTCCGGCCGCATGCCCAACAGCTTTCATTGAGATGGAGGCAAATAGAAAAGGAAGGAGACCCCCTATGAAAAGCCCGATGATCACATTCACATCTCCCAGGTCAAACCTGATATCTGCGCTTTTGCCACCTTTTAAAGTAATTTCGAAAATATAAGCGGCAAAAAGAACGATTGCAGCAAGCCCGGCCGATCCGATGGCATAGCCCTTGGTAACGGCCTTTGTGGTATTCCCGACCGCATCCAATGGATCGGTAATTTTGCGGACACTGTCATCCATTCCCGCCATTTCAGCAATCCCACCGGCGTTGTCTGTGATCGGGCCATAGGCATCGATGGCGATGACCATACCGGTCATGGAAAGCATGGACATGGCAGCCATGGCAATACCGTAGAGACCGGCCAATTTATAAGAAACAAAAATACCCAGGCAGATCGCTAAAACAGGCAGGGCGGTCGACTGCATGCTGACCGCAAGACCGGCGATGATATTGGTGCCATGTCCGGTCGTCGACGCCTGCGCAATTCCCTTTACCGGTCCGTAAATACCGGTGTAATATTCGGTGATGATGACAATGATAACGGTAAGAACAAGCCCCGTAAGTGCGGCAAAATAAATTGATATCGCTGATATATCCGGCAATCCTGTCATCAATTTTTCAGTAATGAAATAAAATGCGAAAGCGGCAAGGATGGCAGAGCCGAACATCCCTTTGTACAAAGCGCCCATGATATATTCGCTTTTCCCAAGCCGGACAAAAAAGATGGCGATCATCGATGCAATAATGGACACCGCACCGATGACCAGTGGAAATTCGGTCGCGATGGGAACTTTTGGAAAAATAAGGTGACCGAGCAACATGGCAGCAACGGCTGTGACAGCGTAGGTTTCAAAAAGATCTGCGGCCATGCCCGCACAATCTCCCACATTATCTCCCACATTGTCAGCGATAACGGCTGGATTTCTCGGATCATCTTCAGGAATCCCGGCTTCAATCTTTCCCACAAGATCCGCTCCGACATCGGCTCCTTTGGTAAAGATACCACCGCCAAGTCTCGCAAAAATGGATATCAGACTGCCACCAAACCCGAGCGCAACCAGGGCATTCACATCTTGAGTGAGGGTAAAGAACCCGGCTACCGCCGTGAGTGCAAGCCCGGCGACTATCATTCCGGTGACTGCCCCCCCCTTGAATGCCAGCGAAAGGCCGGCTGAAAGCCCTTTTTTCGCCGCTTCAGCCACCCTGACATTAGCAACAACGGAGACCCGCATTCCAATATAACCTGCAAGGTAGGAAGCAGCAGCACCGATCAAAAAACCGATAGCCATTTTAGCTCCCAGGGCGACAAGAATGACAATAAAAATAACAATTCCAACCATAGAAACGCTTTTTAACTGACGATTCAGATAGGCAATAGCGCCTTCTTTAATTGCATCCGAAATTTCAACCATCTTCTCATCTCCAGGAGATGCTTTTTTTACTATTGCAGCAAGAATAATAGCAAAAAGTACTCCTGCAATGCCGACCAAAGTACAAATCAACGGCAGATTGCTTACTGTGGCTTCCATTCTTTCCTCCATCTCTTCATTAGCTAGTGCCCATCCACGACTTTAAAATAAATAATAGAGGTGTCCAATTCAGAATGGATGGACACTAGCTTGAAATAACCTTTTTGTTGTTATAACGATTCATTCCCTCTTTTATTCCTTCACAGAGGATTGTAACAACGGCATCCCCGGTTGTTCTTACAACCTGTTCCAAATTGTTTTTTTCATTAAAGTCAAATCTGCCCAGAACATGATCGGTAACGCTCACTTCTGCTCCAGGTCGCCCCACACCAACCCGAAGTCGTGTGAAGTCATTTCTACCAAAAGCGTCGATTAAAGACCTTAAACCTTTATGCCCTCCAGCCCCCCCCTTCTCTTTTATTTTTATTATCCCAAAAGAAAGATCGATATCATCATGAATGATCAATAGATCCTCGCTAAATATATTATGGTATTTTGCCAATCTCTTAATCGGCGGGCCGCATCTGTTCATAAACTCCTGGGGTTTGGACAAAATGACCCCGTTGTCATTTATAAATCCCTTTCCATACAGAACGCCGAATTTTTTTTTTTCAACCGGAATGGAGAATGCGGCCGCAAGATCATCGGCAACCATGAAACCGATATTATGGCGGGTCTTTTTATAGGTATGACCTGGATTTCCCAGGCCGACTATCAGACGTAATTGCGATGGTGACATGAGTGGGATCCGTTACTGGTCTTCGGTCTCCGTCTCAGATTCCTCCTCTTCACCGGCAGCCTCTTCCAGTTCTTCCTCTTCTACTTCTTCTACTTCTTCAACCGTTGGAGCAAGAACCGTAACCACAGTAAAATTAACATCCGCCGACAATTCAATATCACCTTCTAACGGAATTTCTTCAACATGGATTGAATCGCCTATATCCAAATTCGTAGTGTCAACCTCAATTTTATTCGGAATCTGACTAGGAAGACATAACACGTCGAGTTCACGCCTTACCAGCTGCAAAGTCCCGCCGAGTTCAACCCCTTTTGTTTTCCCTACTGTGACTACAGGCACCTTGACCGTGATCTTACGATCCATGGCGACTTCATAAAAATCGACATGAAGAAAGGTCTGAAAAACCGGATGTACCTGCAACTCTTTTATCATTGCAGATCTGTTGATTGTTTTTCCGTTTTGAATAGCAAGGTTCAACAAAATCTGTCTGCTCTTAACTTTTTTTAGCGCCTGCTCAAGATCAGTTATATCCAGAGAAAGCAAAATCGGCTCGGTGTTCGGGCCATAGAGTATGGCAGGGATCCTATCTTTTCTTCGTAGGACCCGCGCAGGACCATTTCCAACTGCGGTCCTGATATTTGCTTTTAGTTCGATTATCTTCAAAAAAAATACCTCCTTGTTTAAATTCTATTTCTTTCCTCATACAAAAAGAGAAGTTACCGAATCCCCCCTGTGACTCCGCACGATGGCCTCCCCCACCAGGTCAGCGATTGACAACACCTTTATCTTATCGCATGCCTTGGCTTTTTGATTTAAAGGGATGGTATCCGTCACAATAAGGCTTTTTAAATTCGACTCGGCGATCCGGTCAACCGCCGGACCGGACAGCACCGGGTGGGCACAACAGGAGTATACTTCCTTTGCACCTTTTTTTTCGATAGCTTCCGCCGCTTCTGTCAATGTTCCTGCAGTATCAACCATATCATCGAGAATGATGGCGATCTTCCCTTTGACATCACCGATTATCGCCATCGCTTTGGCCTCGTTTGGCGCATCCCTGCGTTTGTCAACAACAGCAAGGTCTGTATTTAGGCGCTTTGCAAAGGCTCTTGCCCTTTCGGCACCACCTGCATCAGGGGAAACAATGACCACATTATTATCAAAATTTTCTTTTATAAAATCGATAATCACCGGAGCGGAAAACAGATTGTCGACCGGTATGTTGAAAAAACCCTGGATCTGTCCAGCGTGCAAATCCATTGTGATAACACGATCCGCTCCTGAAACGGTGAGAAGATCTGCAACCAGTTTAGCGCTGATGGGAACCCTGGGCGCCACTTTTTTGTCCTGTCGTGCATAACCGTAATAGGGAATGACGACTGTTATTCTGCGCGCGGATGATCGGTTGAAAGCATCTACCATCAGCAGCAATTCAACCAGATTGTCATTTACTGGTGAACACGTTGATTGAATAACAAAAATATCTTTCGATCTTACGTTTTCATTGATCTCAATCTGTATTTCCCCATCGCTGAAAGTCTTCACCTTGGCTCCGCCAAGCGGCACCTTCAGATAATCAGATATTTTGTTAGCCAGCTCGGGGTTCGAGTTACCACTAAAAATTGCAAAGTCCGCCACCAAATACCTCTTCCCGGTTAATTGTTATTGGATTGTTGAGATTTTATTTATAATTTTTCTATCCTGCGTTTTGGCTGGGGCGGGAGGATTCGAACCTCCGAATGCAGGAACCAAAATCCTGTGTCTTGCCACTTGACGACGCCCCATTTTGATTAAACCAACAAATCCGCAAGAAACAGCTTCCATTTTGAGTGTCTTGAAAGCAAATTTTTGGCCTGCCGGGCCTCATCAGGATCCAAGAACAGGCCAAAGACAGTCGGCCCGCTTCCTGACATGAGAGCAGCCGTTGCTCCATGGGCCAAAAGTGTTTTTTTTATTATAAGGATGTCAGGATACTCTGCCGCTGTTACCTGTTCAAGGTCATTACGAAAATGGGATTCGGCATCAAAATCCTGTTTTATAAAGGGGTTATTCTTATGTTGTTTTTCCGATTTTGTCAATCCAAAATTGAATTTTCCGTACACCTCCGCGGTGGATACGCTGAATCCGGGGTAAACCAACAGAACTCGATATGGTTTAAGCCCTTTGAAAGGTTC
Organism: Desulfobacterales bacterium; assembly: GCA_011049715.1. GTDB lineage: Bacteria > Desulfobacterota > Desulfobacteria > Desulfobacterales > UBA2156 > UBA2156. The sequence goes on along the minus strand of DRHF01000214.1, from coordinate 10,261 downwards.
CAGCTTTTCTCCAGCTCCTTGGACAAGTGCCGGTTTTCCGAAAATAAAAAAGGGAACATCGGCTCCGACCTCAAAACCGATACGCATGACTTCAGATCGTGAAAACGGATGGCCATAATACCGGTTGAGACCCAAAAAAACAGCAGCTGCATCGCTGCTTCCACCGCCAAGGCCGGCTCCGATCGGTATCTGTTTATCGATGAAAATTTTTACACCCTTGGCTTTATTTCCCGGGGGTTCTCTGAGTGATCCAATGAAGAGAGATGCAGCCCTGTGGGCAAGGTTTGATTCGTCTTCAGGGATACCCGGATCGTCACAAATCACTCTTATTTCCCTGGTATCAAATGAAAGGGTTATCGTATCATAAAGCCCGATACAGCTCATGATTGTGACCAGATCGTGGTATCCATCGGGTCTTTTTCCAGTGACCTGCAAAAACAGGTTGATCTTTGCAGGGGCAAGTAGCCTCATAGTATAAGCCGTTGAGCTTAAAACGGTAAGATCGATCGTTAATAAATAATGAGAGTCAAAAGGGTTTACTTTTTAAATGTAACCACCAGAAATCCCACATTCATTCGACGGATAACCATCTGAATCGACGCCCCTTTCTTTATTTTTCGTATCGCCTCCCTGTAATCGTCAACCGTTTTTATCCCCTTGTGGTTTACCTCCTTAATGTTGTCATGAACCCGGATACCGGCTTCCTCTCCTTTGCTGCCGGATGCAACCTCAACGACGACTACCCCATCGGCACCCTGCATATTGAACCGTTGGGCCATCTCTTTGGTTAGTGTTGCTACACGAATGCCGAATGCCTTTTCAAATTCCTTTTTGGTCCGCCTGGAAGAAACAAAATTTTCATCCCTTTTGGCAATTCTTACATTAAATATTTTTTCTTTACCGTCACGCAGCACTTTTATGGTGATTTCATCTCCCACTCTGATATTTGCAACCATCTGGGAAAGTTCCCGGCTAGTGTTTACCTTTTTGTCATTGACCTCCAAGATAATATCTTTTGCTCGGATTCCGGCCTTCTCAGCTGGCTCGCCTTGAAAGGCTTCACTCACCAATACACCTTCAACACCCTCAACGCCATAGTACGCAGCCAATTCGTCATCGAGATCCTGAATCCCCACACCAAGCCAGCCGCGGGTCACCTCGCCGCTCTCTTTGAGCTGATCGATAATCCCTTTCGCAAGGTTTATGGGGATGGCAAATCCGATGCCCTGTCCGCCAGCGATAATCGCCGTATTGATACCCACCACTTCCCCTTTCATATTAATCAAGGGGCCGCCGCTATTCCCGGGATTAATGGAGGCATCGGTTTGTATATAATCATCGTAGGGCCCTGAACCGATAACACGCCCTTTGGCACTGACAATCCCCGCGGTCACGGTGTGTTCCAAGCCGAAGGGGTTGCCGATGGCCACCACCCATTGACCCACTTTCAGCACATCTGAGTTGCCCAGATCGACCACCGGAAGACCATTTACCGGTTTGACACGAATGAGCGCAATATCGGTGTTTGGATCGCGTCCCACAAGCTCCGCATCAAATTCCTTACCATTTTTTAGCTTTACCTTGATCTTGTCCGCATTTTCTATCACATGATTGTTTGTAACGATATATCCCTCTTGACCAATTATAAATCCTGATCCAAGGCTGCGCTGTTTGAATTTTCTTTGTTGTTCATCTCCAAAAAATTTTTTAAAAAAATCATGAAAAGGATCATTTTTTCCAAAAGGCGGTCTGCTAAAATGACCGAAGGGCTGGCCACCACTCTTCACCGTTTTCTCTGCTCTGATATTGACAACTGCAGGGCTGACACGTTCTGCCAGATGGCTGAAGCTTTGAGGCACCCCCATGACAGGAGCCGATGCGGCCCGAATGCCCGAAACCGGGTAAACGCCTGAAAGGATCAAGATACCGACCCCTAAAAATATGGCGGCAAAAACGACCCTCTTTTTATTGGCGCCTAAATAATTATTAAAAACCATGAAGCATCTCCTTCCTTATTAAAAACCGATGCGACTCTCTTCTTCTGTAGACCTGAAATCTGAAACTGCTCTATCCTTTTTCCTTGACGTACATCAGCCTCAAGTCGTGCAGGATATGCTTCAAAAGGTTTTCTTCCTCCTCTGTCAGATTCCCACGGGTTTTTTCTTCCAACACACCTAAAATATCAATTGTTTGTTTCGCCATGGGGAGGCTTTTTTTCTGGCCGGTTGCTGGATCTTCAATCACACCGAGGTGTACAAGGGCGGATGAATTCAGCGAAAAAATGAAAGTTGCAAAGTTGATCTCAGGAAACTGAGATGTGGATTCTGCTTCTTCCGGTGCCGGTTCCTCTCGCGTCACCTCTTCTTTGGTCTCCTCCGCTGCTGTTTCTTTTTTTTCTTCCTCTTTTTCAACATCCTGAGCATCTTCGCTAAAAATTCGCCGGTCTTTTACGATAAAACCTTTTTTTTCTTCTGACATGACCAATCTCCTATCATGTTTTTAGTTGATTATTTTTTTCCTCTATGCGCTAGTTTCAAAACACTTTAGTTCGTCCAATTTTCTCATAAATTTTTTCAAATCTCAAGAGGGATTACGGTATTTACCGACGGCAGCGATCGCAGCTCATCGAGAATCTTTTCGGGTATGGACGAATCCGTTCGTAAATAAATGATACTGTTTTCCCCATCATCATCCTGCCCCACCTGCATCTGTGTGATGCCGATATCATGCATACCAAGGGTGGTACCGATACGGCCGACCGCTTCCGGTCGGTTGGTTTTGTAAATAAGGGCCAAATGGCCGTCCGGTATCATCTCAAGTCTAAAGTTATTAATTTTTACAATCCGAGGCGCACTCTTTCCAAAAATGGTTCCGGAAACTGAAAAGGAGGTTTCTGTAGCAATCACCTTGACTGTAATCAGATTAATATAATCCTCTGCCTCAAGGCGGGTTGTTTCCGTAACCTTTATCCCCCTTTCTTTTGCAAGGACAGGGGCGTTGACAGAGTTCACATCGTCTTTCACTATCGGCGCAAGAAGTCCCTTTAAAACAGCAGTGGTAGCAAGTGACATGTCAAGACCATGGAAATCCCCGTTACACTCAATCGCCACTTCCTTGAGCGCACCACAAAAGAGTTGAGCTTGAAGAGACCCGATTCGATCTGCAAGGGACAGATACGGACCCAACCGCTTAAGAAGCTCACCGGCCACCGACGGCACATTTACTGCATTGATAATGGTGCCATTCTTCAGATATTCAATGATCTGATCCGCCACTTCCCTAGAAACATTTGTCTGGGCTTCATAGGTGGAAGCGCCGAGATGGGGCGTACAAATCACCTTGTCCAACTCAAAAAGAGGAAATCTTCCGGGGGGTTCGGTTTCAAAAACGTCCAATGCAGCGCCGGCCACTTTTTCTGAAACGATGGCGTCATATAGATCATTCTCATCAATAATGCCCCCACGGGCACAGTTTATGACCATCACGCCCTCTTTCATTTTTTCAAATGCTTTTTTATTAAGAAGCCCCGTGGTACTCTTAAGTTTGGGGACATGTACTGTTATATAATCGGATCTTCGGTACAACTCGTTAAGTGTGGTACCTTCAAACCCGGCTTTTTCAATTTGCTCGGCGGTGATATAGGGGTCGTAGATGATAACATTCATTTTCAGTCCACGGGCAAGGTCGGCAACAATGGAACCGATTTTTCCATAACCGATGATGCCGAGGGTCTTATTGAATATCTCTCTTCCTTGAAGCTTCTTCTTATCCCATCGGCCGGCTTTCAATGAAACGGTCCCCTGAGGGATGTTGCGTGTCAAAGCCATCATCATGGCAATGGTGTGCTCAGCGGTTGTGACAATATTCCCCCCTGGCGTATTCATTACAACAATACCCCGTTTTGTTGCTGCCGGTATGTCCACATTGTCGAGACCAATCCCGGCCCGGCCAATCACTTTCAATCGCTTTGCCTGTTGCAGGATCTCGTCGGTTACCTTTGTCGCACTCCTGATAATCAGCGCCTCATAATTTCCAATGATCTGTTTGAGATCCTCGGGGGACAGTCCGGTATTTACATCCGCTTCAATCCCCTCTTCTTCCTCAATCATTCTGATTCCTGTCTTATCAAGGTTATCACTGACCAGCACTTTCATCATCTTTTCCCTTAAGATTTTGTAGAATGTTTTCGTCGACCAAAAATGTTATTAAAAAATAATATTCTCATATTCAACAAAAATTTAATCCCGATAACGTTTTAAAAGGTGTTTCTTTGATTTTATTTTAGACCTATAGACAAAAAAGATGGATAGAAGAGCTCAGTGGATATGACGATGTTATTTCTGAAGTTAAGACCAGCAGTCATTTTCGAATCGAGCTTCAGAACCTTTTATCGAAGGGGTCTCGATGTGTCATGTTTTATCTGATCCAGAGAATGGATGCCGTAATATTCAAACCCGCGGATCGCATCGATCCCACATACGGCCGGATGGTGAGACAAGCGGTGAGAAACGGTGTTGAAATCATGGCCTATAGGGGGATGATTTTCTTTTTTTAAGTAACTTTCACCCTATCCGTCTATGCAGCATCTAATTTCTGGCGGTCAGCCATGTCTATCAGGACCCGATCTTGGGCCCTATCAATACCAAGAGCTCTTCGCTTTTTGTCGATATGGGCGATCATCAATTGTGCCATTTCATACGGATCCGGTGTAAATCCCCATTTGCCAAAACCAAGTTCTTCGAGCTCCTCAAAAAGGTGTTTGTGAAATTTCGTTCCCTCAATAATAGGGAATGTCACGCCGAATACGGTAAATACACCGGAAGCGACAAAATACTGTCCGATGGCGATGGCCTTTTCACTCATCCATTCCGGCGCAGCACCGGCCACGGGCAGATCAGCGATACTTTCGCCCAGCCCTCCGGTTCGTACCATTTCGGAACAGGCGATCAGAATTCGAGTGTTATCAACACACGCACCCAGCCCAAGGATAGGAGGCATTCCGACTGTCTCACACACCTCCCTCAACCCAGGCCCGGCCAGATGGGCAGCTTCCGGGGTTGTCAGTCCGGCCTTGGCAAGGGCGATTTGGGAACATCCGGTCTGAATCACCAGCACATCGTTTTTGATCAGTTCCTTGACGAGTTCAACATGTACCCAGTCTTGTTTCACCCTGGGATTGGTGCACCCCACAACGCCGGCAACACCCCGTATCCTTCCATTGATAATATTGTCATTTAGGGGGGTATAAGATCCCCGAAAGGTGCCGCCAAGCATATAGTTGATGTACTCATGGGAGAAACCCTGTACTCCCCTGCTCACATATTGTGGGATCTCTATTGGGATCTTTCGGTTTTTAAATCTTGATATGGCTTTGATAACGATTTCATCGGTGCAGGTTTTTGGGTCACGTTCATGAAATTCGATATGGGTGGCCCCCTCAATGTGGCATCTGGGGTTGGTAGTAAAAAGAGGGGTACCATAACATTCGGCCACCTTCACCAATCCCTGCTGGATACATTGAATATCCACGGCCATGGCATCAACAGCACCTGTCACAAGAATCGGTTCGGTCGAAGAAAAGTTTCCTGCATGGGGCGTACCATGACGGGAGAACATCTCCAGACCGGAGCAACACATTCCCACAAGATTAATATCCTTTGCTCCGGCTTCCCTGGCCGCCTGAATGAGGGATGGTTCGTTTACTGATGAGATCATCGACTCGAAAAGGTTGGGTTCATGTCCATGAACAATAATATTGACCTGATCTTCCTTGAGCACCCCCATGTTAATCTCTATGGAGACTGGCGAGGGGGTCCCAAACAGGATATCTCCGATTTCCGTGGCGACCATCGATCCGCCCCAGCCATCCACAAGCGCTGTCCGGCTACATTGCTTGGTAATATTTTTATAATCCTGATCAACGCCCATGTGCGACCGGTTCATCAGTTCCATTATTTCACGCATGGCCCCCCTTGGAACAATACCGTGCTTGCGCCAGGTTTCCAAAGTCTTTTCCGGCACCCGTTTGGCAAACGGAATTTCACCTTCGACCTGTGTGTAGGTTTTTTTCAACTCATGATAAAGGTCAATGGCTATATCGTGGGTCGAACGTCCCTCTGTTTCGATACCGATCGATGCGGCAACGGTTTCGAGCTTACCGGTATCCGCGATTTTATAATCTTTAATCTCACCGTTTACCACATCACGGAAAACCTCAAGCATCGCCATTCCGTGGTCGTTATGGCAAGCTGTACCTGCAGCGACCATTCGGGCAAAATTTCGTGACATGATCGTGTCTATGGTCGCACCGCAGACACCCACTTTTCCATAGGGATCTTTTGAGTTAAGTCTGCATGGTCCCATGGCGCAATGCTTACAACAAGCTGAATCGGCGCCGATCGGACAGGCCCTCATATTCACCGCACGGTCAAATTGGGTTTCCACACCATCTTTTTTGGCTCTTTTCAACATCTGTAAAGTCGCTTCACAGGATGTGAGATCTTTTAAATTGATTTCTTTTTCTTTTCTTATCACTATCTTTTTTTCTTCCATGCTTCCTCCATTAATGAAGTATCTGAACGGATAACTACCTTGGCAATTTAATTAGTAATAATTCCTATTTACAGTAACGAAAAACATGGTTAATGTCAAGCGATGAAAACAAAGTTTTTTCCTAAAATTCCAAATCGCCTGATCCATGAGAAGAGCCCCTATCTTCTGCAGCATGCCTACAACCCGGTGGACTGGTATCCCTGGGGGGAAGACGCGTTTCAAAGGGCGAGAAGCGAAAACAAACCGATCCTTCTGTCCATCGGATATTCAACCTGCCACTGGTGTCACGTGATGGAAAATGAGTCATTCAGCGATCCGGCGGTCGCAGCAGTAATGGCCAAAGATTTTGTTTCAATCAAAGTAGACCGGGAGGAACGGCCGGATCTTGACAAGATATACATCACCGCTGTTTCATCAATGACCGGCTCCGCCGGCTGGCCCCTCAATGTCTTTTTAACCCCTGAGTTAAAACCCTTTTACGGCGGTACCTATTTTCCGCCACAAACCAAACCGGGCGGCATATCCTGGCCCGATCTTTTAACGATTGTTGCCAAAGCATGGAATGACCCTAAACAACGCCAAAAGATCTTAAACTCCGCAAACGAAGTCACAAATGCCATTGATCAACATTTATCCATACAATCTCGTTTGGCGCCTTTGCCTTTAGATGAAAGTTTGTTTAATTCGGCCCTCGATCATTTTTTATCAGTCTTTGATGGAGACCGAGGCGGCTTCAGTAAAGAGCCCAAGTTCCCCTCCCCGTCTATCCAGGATTTTCTTCTCTTTTACTTTACCTATCCAAATGGCATCGAAAATAAGACCGAAAAAAAAAATAAGGCCCTGGCCATGGCAACGGTGACACTTCAGGCCATGGCAAGGGGGGGTATTTACGATCATGTGGGCGGTGGGTTTCACCGTTACGCCACTGATCCCAAGTGGCATATTCCCCACTTTGAGAAAATGTTGTATGACAATTCCCAGCTGATCATTAACTATCTCTCAGCCTTTCAGATCACCAAAGATAGCCTTTTCAAAGAGGTGGCAGAGGAAACCATCGGATACGTCCTTAAAGATATGACCCATCCAAAGGGCGGGTTTTATTCAGCACAAGATGCGGACAGTTTTCCGAAAAATGTCCTTGAAACACCCGAAATGCAGGCTGAGGCAAAAAAAGTTGAAGGCGCCTATTATGTTTGGGAACTCGGTGAGATCGAAAATATCCTGGGCGAAACCGATGCCCGGATCTTCGCCTATCGATATGGTATCAATTCAAAGGGAAATGTCGAATATGATTCTTTTGGCGAATTTAATGAAAAAAACATTTTGTTTAAAGCCCATACGCTGGATGAAACCGTTAAAAAATTAAACTTATCTGAAAAAGATCTCACGAAAATCCTCACCAAAGCCAAAATGCAGCTCCTAATTTCGCGGGGGAAAAGACCCAGGCCGCATCTCGATGACAAAATCATCACTTCCTGGAACGGTCTTATGATATCTGCATTGGCAAGGGCATTTCAGATGTTCGGGGATGAAAAATATTTAATTGCCGCCCAAAATGCCGCCACATTTATCCGAAAAAATTTATCTGTTTCGAATAAAAAAAACCTCTACCACATCTGGCGAGAAGGAGAAGGAAGAATCCATGGCCTCGCAAATGATTATGCTTTTTTGACCCAGGCACTGATTGATCTCTTCCAGTCCGACTTTGATCATTTGTGGCTTGATTGGGCCCTTGAATTGACGCAAACGCTGATCGAACAGTTTTATGATGCCAAACACGGGGGCTTTTTCATGACCCGATCTTCACATGACAAAAATCTGATTTTGCGCGTGAAAGAGGATGTTGACAGTGTGATTCCGTCCGCAGACTCGGTGGCGGTTTCAAATCTCTTGCGGCTCTCCCAGCTCACCGGAAACAAGGATTTTTCCCAAGTGGCGGAAAAAACCCTTCAATCTTCTATTTTAAAATTAAAACAAAACCCGGACGCTGCCCCCCAAATGTTGGTGTCACTCGGTCGTGGTCTGATAAACCCTGTCCATATTATCATTTTAGGGAATCCGGCGGCTAAAGAAACACGTTCCATGTTGAAAGTGGCCTACACGGCCCCGCTTCCTGCAAAGATGGTTATTCTGGTTAAAGACGATTCTGTTCAAGAAAATTTTGCCAAACATCTGCCGTTTATTGCTTCGATGAAAAGAATAAACCATAAGACCACCACCTATCTCTGCATGGATCAGAGCTGCAAAACACCGATCACCGATCCAGCCATCCTGTCGAAGGAGCTGGGCCCACATTTTTGAATGGGGTAAAATATTTAAACTTTTATATGAAAAATACTCCCTCTAAAACAGAGAAGAAGAAATCGGGTTCCCGGCGTCGTTGCGCCCTTGTATTCGTAAAGGCCCCGGAGGAAGGAAAGGTTAAGACCCGACTCTCAAAAATCGTAGGAAACGAAATCGCTCTCAACGTTTATAAACGATCTGCGGTTGATCTAATTGAAACGCTTCAAAACATCGAATGCAACATCACGATCTGCTACCATCCATCACATGCAGAATCTTGTATGACTCGCTGGCTCGGCAGCAGTTATGCATATTTGGCTCAAAAAGGAAACAATATCGGGGAAAGGATGGCCAATGCCTTTATCCGGTCATTTTCGAAAGGTTTTCACCGGGTGATTCTTGTGGGTGCTGACATTCCGGATCTGACCGAAAAAATCATCGATGAGGCATTCAGCAGTTTGCAAAAATATCCTGCAGTAATCGGTCCGACACTCGATGGCGGTTATTACCTCATCGGGTTTAATTCAAACACATTTATCCCTGACGTTTTTCAAGATATTCCCTGGGGGACTGACCGTGTCCATGAACAGACATTAACTGTTTTTGATAAAAAAAGCTTTCAGGTACATATGCTGCCGATATGGCGGGATATTGATACCTATGAAGATCTTGTTCATTTCTATAAAATCAACAAAAAAAATAGATCCGCTGCTCAAAATACGGTTTCATATCTCACACGTATCGATATCGGCCGGTTTAAGGATTGAATAATTTCAAAGGAGGATCAAAATGGAAACCTATTATCATTTGGCAGACCTGCCAAAATTTCAAGAAATCGGAAAAGAGGCCCCGGAACTTGCAAAAAAATTTTTTGAATATTATAATGCTGTATTTTCAGCAGGGGAGCTCACCGAAAGGGAAAAAGCATTGATTGCCCTCTCTGTCGCACATGCGGTTCAGTGCCCGTACTGTATCGATGCATATACTCAAGCTTGCCTTGAAAAAGGTTCAAACCTGGCCGAAATGACGGAAGCCGTTCATGTGGCGACAGCCATAAGAGGGGGGGCCTCTCTCATCCATGGCATCCAAATGCGCAACATTGCAAACAAAGTTTCCATGTGATCGGTCAAAAGGGAAGTTCTAACGATGTTGTCAGATCAGAAAAAAAACGACCTATTGAGCCAAGCAATCGACACAATCGGTATCACCCCTTTTCAACAAACGCTCGACAGACATGGCATAACGCTTTTAAAAGATAAAGCTACCACCCTACAAATCAATATTGGTCTGAGGTGCAATCAAACTTGCCGTCATTGCCACCTGGATGCAAGCCCGGGTCGAGAGGAAATGATGATTCGAGAAACCATGAATCAGGTGATTGAATTTGCAAGGTGCGGCCATTTTGAAACCATAGATATTACAGGTG
>DRHF01000213.1 GCA_011049715.1 Desulfobacterales bacterium | reverse complement strand
GCAAAAACTTGTTCAAGTTGTTTTTTTTCCTTCCCTCGGGATATGACCCGCGGAAGGAAAAAAATAGCCATGATAATGACCACCAGTATTAAAATTTCCTGAATTCCCGACACAGTGCGTCTCCAATCAGGACTTGACTATCATGTAATTTTGGTCCGGGCAACTTGTGATGATAAATATTTGGAGGCATAAAGGGTTTCCCCCTTATTCTACTTTTATAAATCGATCTTTTTTTCCACTGTTTTATCACCTCTTTTGATCTGGATTTTAAGAGTTGTCCCTGTTTTGCTGTAAAACAGTGCAAGCTTCAAATCCGCCAGCGAGTTGATTGGCTTTCCCGCAAATTGTTTAATGATGTCCCCTTTCTGTAGCCCGGCATTTTTTGCAGGGCGTTTATCTACCACACTGATAATCACCAGGGTTTGATCTTTCTCTTCAACAATCAACCCCAATTGGGGTGATTTCTTGCCTTTCAACTCGGTGGTTAACAGGATAAAATCAGCAATACCATCTTCAATTTCATCATCCTGCACAACGACCGTAAACGGTTCGCGATTTCGCCGATACAGACGTTCCGGAATGCCATATTTATACCTGACATGACCGTTGCCCGCCAATACCACCAATTTTCGATCGGGGTTTTTTGCCAAAAACTGATAGGCAGCTTCCGCCATCCCTTCATCCCACAACAATTGAGCTTGATAAAAGTGCCTAAATTCCTTTAACTCCTTTTGTTCCCCATGAGAAGTGAACACTTTATCTAAATCACGTCGGTATTGTTCATTTGAAAAATCCATTGCAGCAGGTAACTGTTTCTTTTTTTCATCAGCCAGGCTATCGATGCCTTGACGAGCGACCTGACGGGTAATATCTCCCTCGATATTCAGCGCGATAAGCGGAATGTTTTGTTGTTTGAGATAATCAATAATTGGCTTATAGAGATTATAATCATAACGCCATCTGGAGAAATATTCAGACCGCTCTAAAAAGGAGTTCTCATCGATCTGTCCGGTCAGATAGTCATCCAATGCCGGCTGAAAAGGTGTCTGGAACATTTCCATACCTACAGCCAGTTTATATCCAGCGACATGCATCTTTTTGATAATCCGCAGTTGATTGATATGATGGGCGAATTTGTCATGTTTTTCCCCTATGTAAATAATACGACTGGCGAAAAGCTTGGGCATAATATCGTCAACTGTCGTCAGCATATCAGGTCTCAGGACCCTTGTGGAAGGGCGGGAAAATACCAAGATGCCATTTCCTGTTTCAGCAATCGCTTTATACGTGTTTTGACCATTTTTAAAGGCCAGTTCGCTATATTTTCCGTAATGCGATATTTTTAACTGAACTGCTTTTGCTTCCGCTTTGTTTTTGGCGTGCAACAGCACAATACGCTCCTTTGCATTATAAGGATTTTTATAGACTTTTATACGTACACCTTCTTTAGGGATAGCCTGCTTACCAAACAGCATATTGACAATGGTGTTGTCATAACCGGCGATCAGGAATGAATTTTCTTTCATTTGGGTAAAGGTAATTTTATCCGGAGTGACATAGGCGATATTTTTCACCCCCAATGCATCAACCAACGGTTTGTACCGGGCTCGCTCCCTCGCTGTTGCAACCACGATCAGTTTATCTCTGCCCATGATACCGGACAGAACTGGAGGGATTTCTTCAGGGGTTAACTGCCGCATCAGTGCATAGTTTTCATCGATGACAACTTTATTCACCGGTTCATCAAGCTGAAGACTGATCTTTTCTTTGGCATTTTTCACCTCAACAAAACGCTGATTTTTTCCGTTGTCCGAATACAAAGTGATCGGGATACGGAGTCGATACACTTCATCATGCTGCACCAGAGTAAAGTTCAGTTTGAGCTTTCCCTGCTCTACCTGCAATTTAGCACCTTCCGCGCCAATTTTCGGAATATCTTTGCGGCTGAGCCATTGCCCGAAGTACGCATATAGCTTTTCTCCCGTCACCTTTTCAAAGGAACGCTGAATATCATGCCAGGAGGCGGTACGAAATTTGTTCCGGCGGATAAACTCCCTCAACGCCTCAAAGAACGATTTGTCGCCGTAACGTTTTCGCAGGTCATGAAACAACATGGCTGCTTTACCATAGCCGATGGCCTTTTGGGCTTTATTATGACGGCTGAAAAAATTACTTATCGGCATGGCATTGTCCGTATTTACATAAGCGTTGTAATCGACCATGATCTGCTTGCGGTAGGTCCTGCCTTTGCCCTCCAGGGTAGCATAATGATGATCGGCCAGATAGGTAGTTATTCCTTCCGCCCAATTCCCATGAATGGTGTCAATATAGACAGAATTCCCAAACCATTGGTGCATAATTTCATGCCCTAGAGAGGTGTTGACGATAAACGGTAGATTCACCACCGTTTTCCCCAGCAGGGTATAAGTCGGCATGGAATTCCCGGTGGAAAAAATATTTTCAACAATGGCAAACCGCCGGTAGGGATAGGCTGTGAGCATGGTTTCGTACATGGCGAGATATTTTTTAGTATGGGCGATATACGAATCTGCAAGATGCACATCTTCTTTAAAAAAATAGGCTTCAATCGCAATATTGTTATAATGGTCTTTTTTCAAAACATAACGGGTCGAAGCTGCCAGATGCAAAGCATCCAGGGGATGGCGGAAATGAAAATTGAACGTTTTTTCTGCGCCATGTTGTTCGATTGTCACCGTTTCTGCTTCTGAGGTCGCAATAAAGTTGTTCGGCAGGGTCACGGAAAGTGCATATTCAACCAGAATTTCCGGTTGGGGATACCATTCTTCGGTCAAGAAGACATGATCTTTGTTGATAAAATTGGTCTCTTTATCGGTAAAAAGCACTTCATAGCTTATACGCGTTTCTTTGCCACCTGACAGCAGCAAGTCAATTTTTTCATCGGCAGTACGGATGACGGCGTTGCCATCCACTTTCAACTCACTCAAATTCCGAATGGATAACCTGATTTTTTTATCAGCTTCTGCTTTCAGGCGGGCAATACCGGTAATTTTCCGTTTGGAGGTATTTATCTGCACATCGAGTGTATAATGTAGATTCGCACTCCATGCGGTTATCGGCATTAAAACGAGTAAGACAATGATCAGTTTTTTCATCATAGGCATACCGCCTTTTCTTATTAAAAATTGTAAGAAATATCCTGAAAAAGTCAAAAAACAATCATTTACAACTAGACATTGTATAGGATATGCCACCGGATAGAGGAATATCAAAACAGGGCATCAATCGAAAACCCCTTGGTAAGCGGAACATATACCCTGCCGATGATCCTTCTGTATTGTGGGTGCTGCTTTAGACAAAAGACGCGGAATTGAAATAATTCAGCGCCTTTTATCTCGCCATCTTACTAGATTTGGTGAAATCTTCAGTTATTTTATAAAGCAAAAACTAGCAGGTTGAGTGAAACAGCCCACCAACCTTTCTTTCCTCGTCAACGAACAAGTTGTCGAGGGCGACCGCCTAAATCGACCCTTTTCGGCATAGATATGCTTTTTTCCGGATGATATCAAGTCTGATTTTTCCATTTAACATTTAACCTGCTCTAATCTTCAAAAAGTAGTGACTTCAGAGTGTTGGTGTATTATGTTTCGATCCAAACGATAATTCCAGATACAATTTATGAACGATGAAAGGAAATGCAACCGTAGTGAAAAAAAATGAAAATATGAGTCTATTTGAAAAGATGGCGGATGCCACTGTTAGAGGAGATGAAAAAGAGTGTGTGTCTTTAGCTCAAAAGACAATGAAAATGGGAGCGGATCCCTTTGAGGCGGTCCAGAAAGGTTTTGCCCGGGGGATGCGCATCATTGGCGACAAGTTCGCCAAGCTGGAATGTTTCCTGCCCGAAGTGTTGCTTTCTGCGGATGCGATGGATGCCGCTGTGGAGGTGCTCAAACCCCATTTGATGCATCGAACCGACGGTGGATCTTGCGGCAGCATTGTCATCGGCACAATCCAGGGGGATGTTCACGATTTGGGTAAAAATATCGTTAAGGTGATGCTGGGGGCATCCGGTTTCACCGTCTACGACCTAGGTAACGATGTATCTGTCCACCAGTTTATCGAAAAAGCAGACGAAGTAGGAGCCGACATTATCGCGGCATCTGCATTAATGACGACAACAATGGCTCATATGCCGGACATCGATCGTATGCTTAAGGAACTCGGCGCCCGCGACAAATATTTGGTTATGCTCGGCGGTGCACCGGTGATTGCTGAATGGGCCGGAGAAATCGGAGCAGATGGCTACGGCGAGGATGCAGCCGAGGCGGTTGAAAATGCCAAGGAGCTGATGCGGAAAAAGAGGGGAGGTGACGTGTCATGATCGGATTTTGGGATGTCCTCGACCGCAGCGAAAATGGCCCTCTGGTAAAAGAAAAGCAATTCGATCAACAATTGGGTAGAGTCGCTAAGCAGAAAGTTGAGAAATATGAAATAAAATATGATCCAAAACATGTTGTTCCGGCCGACGACAATCTGGCAGATCGTGTCTACCAGGCCGGCCTTGATCTATTTCTTAAAATAGGCGTTTTCTGCCGTGATACCGGCCGGGTGATGAAGTTCACGCGCGAAGAAGTGGAATGGGCGCTAAGGTATGCCCCAACCACGGTTACCTACGGGCAGGGTCGTGATGCGGCGACGATGTCCTACCGGTCTGTCGAGGACACGAAACCTCCCTTTTGCCTGATGACTCCGGTCGGCACGCCGGTAGCCGAGGAACGCTTTGTGCCGATGGTGCAAAGTTATGTTCAGGAACCCCTGGCCCAAACTTTCTCGAGTGCTTTCAGCCAAACTGTCCATGGTCGTCCCATTAAATCAGGAACACCCCAGGAGGTAGAGGCGGCGATCTGGAACGTAATCAAACTGCGCGAAGCCGCCCGGGCAGCCGGCCGTCCTCACATCGGCATTCACAATCTCATTTCGAATGCAGAGCGGACGGATGCGATGCTGGCTGCCATGCAGGCCGAATTCGGTGTGCAGCCAAATGACGGGTTGTGCATCGCTGCCATTGCTGAATTAAAAATCGACTATGAACGGTTAAAGAAAGTTGTCTTCCTGCGGCACAGTGGACACAACAAATATGGACTATACGGGCCGCTAATGGGCGGATATTCCGGTGGACCGGAAGCAACGGCAATCGTTCACGTGGCCCATCATTTTCTAGGGCTTCTGGTTTTTGAGGTACAGTGGCACTGCGGGTTCCCGCTCCATATTCATTACGGATGCAATACGACTCGAGAACTGCTGTGGCTGATCAGTATTACCGCCCAAGCCCTGAGCCGCAATACCCATCTCTTGATTACAATTAACACTTTCGCTGCAGCCGGACCCTGCACCGAAATGGTGGCCTACGAAATCATAGGCAACGCCCTGACTGCCACGGTATCCGGGGCGGATATCGATTTGGCTGCGGTGGCACGCAACCGGCATCCCGAGCGTGCCAGCGGTATGGAGGCCCGCATGGGAGCCGAGGCGGGGCACCTGGCAGCCCGGCAGAGAATTACACGGGAGCAAGCCAATGAAATGGTCAAACAAATTTTGATTCAATATGAACACAAATTCGGTGACCCTCCCCTCGGTAAGCGTTTCGATGAATGCTACGATCTGGATACAATTCAACCGACCCAGGAGTATCTGGATCTATACGAGCAGATTAAGGAAAAATTGACCGGGTTCGGGCTGGATTACTCACTCTTGTTATAGGGCCGCCTCACAGGCTTTTATAAATAGAATACGTTGTCGAATCCGACGATCTAGACCAGGTTCCAATTATACAAGTCTGCATACATAATTATTTTGTATCCCGAATTTCTTTCCTCGACGATGCTTTGGGAGCAGTTATGTATGGCAGGTGTATTCCAGAAGTCCTTTAAAGGGCGATTTTCAATAAAAACCAACAGTGATCGGATGAACATGCCGTGGCTTACCAGAATAATTTTCTTGTCCCTGTTGGCTTCTACAATAGTTTTCAATGATTGTACCGCCCGGCTTTGTAGCTGATGAAATGTTTCTCCTCCGTTCAGTTCAAATTTTGATGGGGAATTGAAAAAACATTTAAATTGATCCGGATATTCAGTTTCAACATCCGAATAACGCATGCCCTCCCATACTCCCAAATTAATTTCCTTTAGCGAATCAAGCTTGTGTATTTCTTTCAGTGTTCTGTTCAAAATTAACTCTGCGGTCTCGTAAGCCCTTATACTGCTGCTCGAGTAGGCGATATCAAATTTGATATGGCTCAGCTTTTTTCCCAGATCCATTGCTTGTTTGCGTCCCGTATCGGTTAAAACCGAATCACTGTGGCCCTGTACCCGTCGAGAAATATTCCACTCTGTTTGGCCATGGCGGATGAGGTGTATTTTTGTCATCGACTCTCCAAATCTTCAGTGTTACCCTAATCGATTCAAAACTCGATCAGTTGTTATTCGTTATCAGTTATTAGTTATTGGTTTTCATAAAATTTAATCAAAATTGTTCACCCTTACAGGTAATATAGCTTAATCAACGGGATTAAAGCCAATAACCATTAACCTTTAACTCATAACCCCGCAGTCCGGCTTCAAACTCAACATCGAGTGGCATCGATTTATCATTTTTATCATGAAAATGAGGTTTTGATTTTGATTCCATCGCATCCCCCCGCAGTTAAGGTGGTCCGGATATGACATGAAAAACAGGAGACCCCTTTTTATCATGGCGATAGAAAACCACAATATAATTTTTTATTAACATCGATTTCAAATCACCTTTTGAACAATTTTTTCTTTTATTGGAAAAACATTTCAGTGACGAACGGAACTTAAATTATAAAATAGAGGGGGTTGTATTGCAGGGGTATAATCGATATAGACTATGACTCGTTCCAAAATCGATATTGAACAATATTTTGCCGCTGCGTTTTGAAATAACTTCCAACCCCTGTCATTGAAAAAGTGTGAAAAAAAAGGAGAAGAGTCGCAGCATGAAGGAAATCATTAAGGAAGGGTTGATTGAGATCGTCAGTAAAGAGAATTATACGGATCAAATAATTGATTTGGTTTCCTACTCATATGATGCTTCGGAATATCGAAGCCGACCCGAGTGCGCGGTTTGGGCTGAATCGACCGACCAAATATCGAGGATTCTCAGGCTGGCCGACAAAAATAGAACCCCGATCGTCCCCAGGGGAGCCGGTACCGGTCTCGCAGGTCTTTCGGTTCCGGTTAAAGGAGGGATATTGCTCGATTTGTCCCGGATGAATCAGATCATTCGCATCAGCATACCCGACCGTCTGGTCGTGGTCCAGCCCGGTGTGGTATACGCGGATCTCCAGGAGGCCCTGGCGTCTGATAGCTTTTTTTATCCACCTGATCCGGCCAGTGGTAAGGTCTGCACCCTGGGCGGAAATGTGGCCACCAATGCCGGCGGATTGAAGGGTGCCAAGTACGGCGCCACGCGGGATTATGTCCTGGCTTTGGAAGTGGTTTTGGCAGATGGCGAGGTAATGCGCATTGGATCACAAACAATGAAATGTTCATCCGGGTATGATCTGACACGGCTTTTTGTCGGCTCCGAGGGAACGCTGGGTGTGGTGACGGAAATCACGTTGAAGATATCTCCGAAGCCGACAGAGTCGGCCACGGCTGTAGCCGCTTTCGACCGCCTGGAAGACGCCGGTGAAGCGGTCACTCTGATCATGCAATCCGGTGTTACCCCGAGTGTGTTAGAGCTGATCGACGCCAATACCATTTCGGTGGTCCGAAAACACACCGATCTCCAACTGCCTGAAGTGGAGGCGATGATCCTGGCTGAAGCTGACGGCAATACAAAAGGAGATGTTAAATACCAGATGGAGGCGTTAATCGCCATGTTCAACAGATGCAACGCCCGTAATATCGAAACCGCCTATTCGGCTGCCGATGCCGAACGCCTGTGGTTGGCTCGAAAATCCCTGGGCGGCCTGGTGGGAAGTGTGTCAAAGAACCTGGCATCCGAAGATGTGACGGTGCCGATGGGCCGCATTGCCGAGTTCCTCCGCAAGGTAGAGGCGATATCAAAAAAACACAATCTGCTCATCCTCAACTTCGGCCATGCGGGGGACGGAAATTTCCACCCGATTGTTTTATACGATCGGTCCGACCCAGACCAGGTGAACCGGCTGGATCAGGTATTGCTGGAACTGCACGAACTGGCCTGCAAACTCGGCGGTACACTGACCGGCGAGCATGGCATCGGTATCACAAAGGCCAGGTTTATGACCCTGGAACATGATCCGGCGGCAATGCGGGTGATGCGCGCTATAAAGAAAACCCTCGACCCCAATAACATTCTCAACCCGGGAAAAATGGATTTGGATTAATAGGCGCCGGAAAGTTAATGAAAATGGCTGAAATAGGAAATATGCCGAACAAGTGCGGGTGGGGATGAATCTGTTAAATTCTATCACACAGTTCTTTGAAATTACAATAATGGCAAACTACCGATTGTGGAATCATGGGAAATGATGCTTTGTCGTTCGGTATATTTTCCTGGACATCGCTGCAGAAGGCATTCATTTCCTCTGTTTCAACACGGATGCGTGCATTAAATGATTTCAGATCATTGGTAGAGGGAGACAGGTTTACTTCTTCGTAGGATGGCCTGAGATAGGCAATGGCGGCGTTGATGTCCGGCGCAGATGCTTTCAAGTGATGGGCTGACCAGGTGCAATACCCAAACAATTGTTTTTTGTGCTTCTCCTTGTTCCTTTTTCCGGTTTTCCAGTCCAAAATTATAATCTTTCCATCTATAACAAACAGGAAATCGACCTTACAATATACTTTCAAGCCGTTAATTCGCGCCTCTCCGTATCCGGGAGGCTCAATAAGCCAGTCATGTTTACCGGCAATGGCCTGATCTTTTATCCACTCAAATCGGCTACTGCCCAAAAAGGCCTTCAAACATTCATTGATACCCGAGAGGATATCCGCTGGCCCCACCGAGGCCATTTCTTTGTAGTAAACTTCGAAGAAAGTTTTGCTTCTGCAGTACGTTTCCGCCATTTCCTCAACAAAAGCATCGAATCGTTGCGGATCGATCCTGCTACGTGATTTTAGAAGTCGTTTGAGAACCGCCGAAATTGTATCGTGCACAATGTTTCCGATTTCAAGGGGAATTGAGGTCAGTTTCTTAAGCGTATCAATTTTTGCTCTTTTAAATTCCGGATCATACTTGGCGTAATACTGGTAATAATATTGCCGCTTACAGGTGATGAACATATCGTAGCGGGTGATAGACCATCCCAGAATCGGTGTAAAGTCAAACTTCTCAACCTTTACCATGATGCGCTCTATAGTTCTTTAATAATGGATTTTGTTTATTTATGGCAAAAAACAAAAGGTACCAAACACACAACAGTAAATCACAATAATCAAACCACAAATGACAAACAAATCACAATAACAAAAATTCCAAACGGGCGATTCTACATCTTAATTTGAGATTTGGATATTGTAATTTAGAATTTATTTGTAATTTGGTGCTTGTAATTTGTTATTTCCGGCTTGTCCAGGTTAGGATATTGACCGATTTAAATTTAAAATAATGGGCTCTATTATGCAACCGGATTTGAAAATCCCAGGGTTTCGGACATAATTCTCTTAGTTTTTCTGGCGCTCAGTTTTTCATAGATCGATATGACCTTTTCGTACTGTTTCAATGTTTTTCTCAAATCTTCTTTTATCATTTTCTTCAGCTTTTCCGGCTTTATCACATATGCTTCCGGGCCTAAGCCCATGACCCATTGCTTGATCTCTTCCAGACCAGCCACCTCAAAAGTTATTTCAAGTGATTTGTCCGGCATTTTGCGGGTACTTTGACTTTCGTGCCAAATCTTTTCGTTGACATATCTTGCCCAGGCTGGAGAGATCCGGACCTTGACGGTGTAAAGATCGTCGTGCATCACCTTGAAGCTGTATTGCATGTATTCGTCAAGATCAAAATCAGATGGTATTTGAAATTTTTCATCTGTCAGCTTCATCAGTTTGATGCGGTCTAGGACAAACGTTCTGATTTCATTTCGCAGATGGCAAAAACCGATGATGTAAATGGACCCCTCAAAAAACCAGATCCTGTAAGGGTCGATTTTGCGCAGGGTTTCCCGCTTTCTTTGAAGCGGCAGATAAAGCATTTCGATACAGCGGCACTCCATGGCAGCCTGGTTGGCCGTATTGATGATTTCCCTGAATCGAGAATAATCTTTATACGGTTTTTTACCCATGTGGAAAGTTGACTGAATCCGATTCAAGTAGGTCAGGGTCTGGGTCGGCAGTTTGGTACGGGCCTTATTCAAAACAGATTCTAAAGATTCAAAAAAAACCGTTCCTTTGAACACCTGAAACAGGTCCTTACTGAGGTGGAGGGACATCAGCTCGGTAAAGGTAAACAGCTTTGGCACTTCGAATTGGCAATTGTCGACAAACCGCCACTGCTGGCCGTTTTTTCCTTTTTCAGCATATAAAGGGAAACCGGCCAGCTGAAGATCATATAAATCCCGGTAAGCAGTTCGAAGTGAAATAGACCCGGCCTTGGCGATCTCGGTTGCCGTCAGGCCGTTTCGGCTGGCCTCGATCTGTTTGAGGATACGCCACTGTCTGGATAATTGATCGCCTCTCATAAATCCCCCTCTATTTACGTTAAGTAATCCGAATTTACCATATCATACCACACCCCATT
>DRHF01000212.1 GCA_011049715.1 Desulfobacterales bacterium | reverse complement strand
TTCGCAACGCTTTTCACAATCCAGGCATCGATGCCACGCAAAGTTTCCATGAAACTCAATGACATCTCTGTTTCCGGCCTTCTGATGGAGGCCGTCGATGTTTTGTGTGATGATCGTCTTTAAAATTCCCATTGATTCGAGCCTTACAAGGACCTTGTGCGCATCATTCGGTTTCGCTCGATCTATAATCCCTTTCATCTCCCTGAGGAGAACGTTCCAGACCTTGGCTGGATCTTTTGTAAAAGCGTCGATATGGGCGTATTCCATGGGATCAAATTTTTCCCAAATGCCCCCTCTTCCCCTGAAAGGCGGTATTCCACTTTCTATTGATATGCCTGCACCGGTCAGGGCGATCGTCGATTTTGAGTTTGCAAGATCTTTTGCCGCTTTATCGATTAGGTCATCCATGGTTCTAGTAAAGGTTAACCGATTTTTTTTGCTCAAGTTTCGGACCCCCAATGGGGCACGGTGCAGCATCTGGTGTGGGGTAAATAAAATTTCTTTTTACCCTATGCCTGATGCGACTTTCCTTAAAATGTCAGGTGCGAAACTTGAGTTTATTATTTTACGAAACTTCGAATGACATGTCAGATCCCACCGCAAAACAGTCGAGATTGTGATCCTTTTCAGCTATTATTTGTCTGCAGTTTTCAACGATGTGGTCCATCTTCTGGTCTGTTCTTTCCTGGTTCAGATGGAACAGGCCCAACCGCCCGACACCCGATTCAAAGGCTAGATTTAACGCATCGGTATATACCGAGTGACCCCAGCTGATCGTAGTTTCATATTCCTTCGGTGTAAATTCAGCGTCATGAATAAGAAAATCTACATCTGAAGTAAATTCCAGATAGGCTTCAAATGGAAGACCGGTCGGATGGATAAATCCGAGTTCGTTATCGGTTAAAAAAACGAAGGATTTACCATTTTCGATGAATTTGTACCCATGGCCACCGTTTGGATGACTGAGCGGGATCGGTATGATGGTTACTGAGCCGATTTCAAACTGTTCGAGGTGATCATCTTCATAACAAATATTCGCTTCTATAGCTGAATATTTTACCGGAAAGTTGGGGGGTGACATGACTCTGGAGAGCATTTTTTTCGGGTATAGATTGTGAAAAGGACCGCTGTGCATATATAATTTGGATTGCTTAAACAACAAGGGCTTGAAAAAGGGAAATCCCATTATATGATCCCAGTGGCCATGGGTGAGGATAAGATGATATCGGTAATGGCCCTCTTCAATTAAGTGATTGCCTAATCGTCGAATTCCCGTTCCTGCATCAATGATGATAATGTCATTGCTCTTTGTTCTGATCTCTATGCAGGTGGTATCTCCACCGTATTTGAGGTAATCCTGTCCTGAAACAGGAATGGAACCTCGAGATCCCCAGCATTTAATCAACATTTAGAATTTTCCTAACGATTTTTTTTTGCCATCGGCACTTTTCAATTCAACTTGTTTTGGGCAACTGTTCTAAATACCACTCCAGGGGATCAATCAGAATGAATCCCATCTTTTCCAGTTTTTTCTTAACTCTACTGATATCTTTAGTCAGAAGGTATGGGAAGACTGCCCGCTTTTCCTCATCCCAGTATCTCGCTACAAGGATGCTTCCAAAAGAAATTTTTTCTTCAGTGATGGCGTCAACAATTTCTTTCATTTTGCCTATCTGCTCTTCCACAACAATGCCGAGAAGCATTCCCGGTTCTCCTATACCGAGAACGTTGATAAAGGCCCGGATAAGATCCCGGACACCAACAATACCCTTTAGTATGCCGTTATCGTCTACAACAGGCAGTACGCCGACCTTTGTCTGCTGCAGAAGGAGAAGGGCGTCCTGGAGCGTATATGAAGGAGAGATGGTGATGGGGTCAGGAGTCATGATATCCGCCACCTTGAGCTTTGACAGTCTTTCCCTTTCTTCCTTGCTGTTGTAATCGTGTAAGATAATAGAAGGCATGGCGCTTCTGATGTCGCGATCTGAAACGATACCAATGAGGCGATTGTCATGCTCAACCACCGGCAAATGCCGGATCTTGCGGTTTACCATTTTATCCTTTGCTTCCAAAATATTTGCTTTCTTATCAATGGTAACAACCTCCCTCGTCATTGATTTGCTAATAAACATTTTCCCCTCCATTCAGCAAAATCTCAACATGATTCTTTGCCAACTCAGGAAGAAGCTTTAATGAGTATCCACCCTCAAGCACGGAAATCAGTTTTCCGTTTGCATACCTTTCTGCCATATTGACAATCATTTTCATTATCCACGAAAATCCTTCTGTTGAGAGATTTACGTCTGACATCTTGTCATCCACGTGTGCGTCAAAGCCAGTTGAAACGATGATCACTTCTGGGCCAAATTTTTCAAATTCCGGCAGGAGGTCCTTTTTTATCGAGAGCTCGTATGCTTCATCGCCCTGGCCTGGTAAAATCGGTGAGTTCTTTGTAAAACCCAGACCATCTCCATTTCCCTCCTCAAACTCTCGACCCGTACCGGGATAAGCAAATGAGGGATGCTGATGGATGGAGTAGTAAAATACCGCAGGATCTTGCTCGAAAAGGTGTTGGGTTCCATTCCCATGATGGACATCGAAATCGATGATGCCAACCCTTTTAACTCCCCACTCAATCTGCAGATACCTGGCTGCAATCGCCACATTATTGAAATAACAAAAACCCATGGCCCGGTCACTTTCAGCATGATGCCCAGGGGGCCTCACTGCGCAGAACGCATTGTCGATTTCTCCCTTCATCACCATATTTACCGTATCCAGAATGCCACCCACAGCCAGTAGCGCTGTCTCATAAGTTTCACTGCACATCTGGTTATCCGAACGGTCGAGTGTCTCGTAACCGGAGATGCAGGCATCGCTAAAGCGATCAATATAGTGTTTATCATGGATGGTTTCGACCCATTTTAAGTCTGCACGACTGGTCTTAATCAAAGTGAGCTTTGGAAGAAGCCCCGCCTCCTCTATCCCCTTATAAATCGCCTCAAGCCTTTCGGGTTTCTCAGGATGATATGGGCCGGTTTTATGCAGCAACAATCTTTTATCAAATAAAAAGCCTGTTTTTTTCATATTTTCAGCATCGATATATTGATTATTTGACAATATGATCAAAAATCTCGAAAGCAGCCCGCACTGCCTGACTGTTTTCAGGCAGGTCGATTGTCGGGTCTCCTTGGAGATCATACTCATATATCATCTTATCTTCCGGAACTGTCCCTGCGAGTCTCAGGCCATCTTTTTTCACCATGTCCAAAATCGCATCAGATGGTGGCGCTTTGATCTGATTGATGACCAGATAGCTTTCCCTGACGCCGATGTTGAGGTCTTTTGAGAGGGCGTTAATTCGAAGCGCTGCCTGAATCCCACGCCTGGAGGTATCAGAAACGATTAAAAGAATATCGACGTTCTTGGTGGTCAATCGGCTGATGTGTTCCATACCGGCTTCGTTGTCAATAACGATATAGGGATAATTATCAGTGAGCCGCTCCAGAAATCCTGAAAGGAGTGTATTCGCAGCGCAATAGCAACCCGTTCCCTCAGGTTGTCCCATGACAACCAGGTCATACCCCTTTGATTCTATGACGGCCTGTTCCAGTTTCATCGACATAAAGACATCCTTTGTCATACCCGAAGGAACTTTTCCTTTCTTCATCTCTTCGCGGGCATTTCCCAATGTTTCTGAAACTTCAAGGCCCAGGACTTCATTCAGATTCGCATTGGAATCTGCATCAACACCCAGAATAGGCGTCTTACCCTTTATAGAAAGATATTTTATCAGTATCCCCGCCAGAGTGGTCTTTCCTGTTCCACCTTTTCCGGCCAGGGCGATTGAAAATGCCATCTAAATTGATTCCCTTTCCGTTAAGAGTAAAAACGGAATTTAAGTTACGGAACATTCTTAACATACCACCTATCAAAACGCTAAATCCCAAAATGCTCAAAGTCGTTCGCAAATGACTTTTTACGAGTTTATCAAGTTTAAGCTTACACCTTTATTATCAGTCAGTTGGGTAAAACAGTCAAGCAAGTTTTGCAACAGGAAACTGTCGTTCATTCGTTTTTCCATCAAAAATTAGGAGATTTTGTAAAGGTCAGGCACCTTGAAATTTTCCGGTACCGATGTTACCTTTATATATAATTGTTAAATATAGTTCATTACTCGTTAAAGTCACAGATGCAATATCGACCTAAAAACTTTTCATCACCGGTTTCAACAGGGTGTTTTAGGTTGTCGGGGGATTGACGTATGAACGCTGCGCAACTTTTTGTAAAATGTTTGGAAAACGAGGGTGTTGAATATATATTTGGGGTTCCCGGAGAGGAAAATGCACATTTTATGATGGCTCTTGAAGCGTCTTCGATCAAATTCATTCTGTGCCGTCATGAACAGGGAGCGGCTTTTATGGCAGATGTTTATGGGCGGTTAACAGGCAGGGCAGGGGTTTGCATGGGAACGTTGGGGCCGGGTGCAACCAATTTAGTAACCGGTGTAGCCAATGCCAATATGGATCGATCGCCGGTGGTTGCCATCACCGGTCAGGCGGACAGCCGTCGTCAACACAAAGAAAGCCATCAGTATATGGATATCGTCGGATTGTTCCGCCCAATCACCAAATGGGCCCAACCGATTTTGCACTCCATGAACATCCCGGAGGTCGTCCGTAAGGCATTTAAGCTGGCGACAATGGAGAAACCGGGCGCCTGTCATATTGAGCTGGCGGATGATATTGCAGCCTATGAAGTGGAGCATGTACCGGTACCGGTTCATCATCCCCGGCGTCCTGTTCCGGATGACAAGGTGGTGGATCAGGCTATCGATCTCATTTCAAAAGCGAAACGGCCGATTATTCTGGCAGGAAACGGCGCCATTCGAAAACGGGCGTCAAACCAGCTGCGGATTTTTTCAGAAACAACAGGAATCGGTGTTATCAGCACGTTTATGGGAAAAGGTTCTGTTTCGCGCCACGCGCCGTATTGTCTGTTTACAATCGGTCTTCAGTCAAAGGATTATGCATGGATAGCGCTGGATAAGGCGGATCTGGTTATTACCTTAGGATACGATATTGTAGAATATCTTCCGCAATTTTGGAACAAGCATCATTGTTACGACAAGGACAGGAAAATCATTCATATCGATTTTCTGCCTGCCGAGACCGATGACCATTATCGGGTGGATGTTGAAATTACAGGAGATTTGGCACATACGCTCTGGATGCTGAATAATCGCCTCGAAAAAGGCGTATCGCCGTATGATCTATGCCAGCAGGCCGAGTTGCGGAAAGAAATGCTAAAGGATTTCGCAAAACACAGCCAAGATGATACCAAGGGGTTTATCCGCCCTCAAAAGGTAATATGGGATGTCCGGGAGGTCATGGGATCCGGTGATATTTTATTAAGTGATGTGGGTGCGCACAAATTGTGGGTTGGGCGATACTACCATTGTGATGAACCGAACACCTGCCTTATTCCAAACGGATTTTGTTCCATGGGATTCGCCCTCCCGGGCGCGGTTGCCGCCAAATTGGTCTATCCGGAACGAAACATACTGGCCATCTGTGGTGATGGCGGTTTCTTGATGAATGTGCAGGAACTGGAAACCGCGCGGCGTATCGGCGCCAACATCGTGATAATGATCTGGGAGGACAACGAATACGGTCTGATTAAATGGAAACAGGAGAATCAATTCGGTAAATCCACAGACTTACATTTCAACAATCCCGAGTTCATAAAACTGGCAGAATCTTTTGGATGTGCGGGCATGCGGGTGGAAAATGCCAGGGATTTGGTTCCAGCCCTTAAGCATGCGTTTACATATGAGGTCCCGGTTATTCTGTCTGTTCCGATCGATTATCGTGAAAATACAAAACTGACAGACCGGCTGGGCGATATCCAATGCCCAATATAGGAGAAAAACAATGTTAAAAGAAAATTATCCGTTTTATCTGGCCAATCAGCCGCTTATGCCGAATACCGATCTTGAGGTGATCGATAAATTTTCCGGTAATGTTGCAACCCGTGTGGCCATGGCAAATGAAGATGCCATCGGCGAGGCAATTCGAATGTCGGTGAAGGCAACCGGGCCGATGCGAGAGATGCCGGCATACCAGCGACAGGCGGTTCTCGAGCATTGCGTGACTCGATTTAGCGAAAGAGCGGAAGAACTTGCGCAGGCCCTTTGCATTGAGGCCGGGAAACCGATCAAAGACAGCCGCGGCGAAGTGACCCGGTTGATCGATACATTTAAAATCGCGGCCGAAGAATCCGTGCGGATAACAGGGGAATATATGCCACTTGATCGAAGCCCCCGGACAGACGGATACGTCTCAGTGTGGAAACGGGTGCCCATCGGTCCGTGCTCTTTTATATCGCCATTTAACTTTCCCTTGAACCTTGCTGCACACAAGGTCGCTCCTGCTCTGGCGGTCGGTTGTCCGTTCGTTCTCAAACCCGCCAGTTTGACTCCGATCGGCGCCCTGATCATCGGAGAAACCCTCGCGGAAACTGATCTTCCCAAGGGCGCCTTTTCGATTCTTCCCTGCAAAAGAGATGGTGCTAGGATGTTTTCTGAAGATGAACATTTCAAGCTGTTAAGCTTTACCGGATCGCCTGAAGTGGGATGGTACCTCAAATCCAGGGCCGGGAAGAAGAAGGTCGTGCTCGAACTCGGCGGTAATGCCGCCTGCATTGTTGACGAGGATACTGACTTGGATGATGCGGTCTCCCGGATCATCTTCGGCGCCTTTTACCAGTCGGGTCAGAGTTGCATCGGCGTCCAACGGATTATGGTTCACAAGAAAGTCTATAGGATTTTTACAGACAAGTTCGTTGCCTCTGCGCGCATCTTAAAGATGGGAAATCCGATGGATGAAGGGACTTTTATCGGACCGATGATCTCCGAAAAAGAAGCGTTGCGCCTGGAATCCTGGATTAATAGCGCTGTAGATCATGGCGCCAAACTCCTTTGCGGTGGGAAACGGGATGGTGCGATGCTGGAGCCGGCTGTGCTTGAAAATGTGCCTAAAAATGAAATGATTTGTGCAAAGGAAGCCTTTGGCCCTGTTGTGGTTATCTCTTCATTCCAAGACTTTGATGCAGCATTAAAGGAAGTGAACGACAGTATTTTTGGCCTGCAGACCGGGGTTTTCACCCGGGATATTCATAAGGCGCACCGTGCCTGGAACACATTGGAGGTGGGAGGAGTCGTCATCGGTGACGTTCCCTCCTGGCGGGCAGACCAAATGCCGTATGGAGGGGTAAAGGAGAGCGGTTTGGGGCGCGAAGGCATCCGCTATGCAATGGAGGATATGACCGAGATACGACTCATGGTCGTCCGCAATCTTCCCACTTAAAATCTTTTTAAAAAACCATGGTAAAAACAGTCAAAAAGAAAACCCGTCTGATCAATGCTGTTGTTTCAAATAAGGAGGGAAAAATATTTGAACTGGAAGGATATGCTGCCGTTGGGATGGAAGGGCCATCCCTAGTGCCCCTGAAATTGAATGAGACCATTCATATGCCGTTTGGAAGCGAGTTGATGCTTCTACCGGACCGAAAACCGATGCTCTACAATATCCGCACCGGTGGTTTCGAACTTCTGACCAAAAACCCTCATATGTCCGGTGAGGAAATCTTTCCGGTCGCGGTCTTTAATTCACCCGGTTACGTTATTTCTTGCGTGAGTGCCTATAAAGAAAAGAAAAATGCCGGATATCTCCCCCTTTTTTCTTACGGTGCGGTGGGATGGCATATCGGCCGATTCAGAAGCGCAGCCATCCGTGTTGACCGGGAAAGGCGGCAAGATCTCAGATTGATGAACAAACGAAAAATCATTGCCGGCATAAAGAAGATGAGAAAAAAAATGCCAAAAAACCGGCTGAGAAAACAATTGGAAACGTGTGCCCTGACTTTTGGCTGTCCAGCTGGGAAAAATTTTTTTTTAGAAAGGTATGAAGCACCCTTGCCGACATCTAAAGGCTGCAATGCAAGGTGTCTGGGATGTATTTCCTTGCAAAAAACAGGCGATATTCCGATCAGTCAAGAAAGAATCTCATTTATGCCGTCACCCGAAGAAATATCAGAAATCGCACTGGAACACATTCAAAAAGTAGATAAAAGTATCGTCAGTTTTGGACAGGGATGTGAGGGCGACCCCCTTTTATCGGCAGAGGTCATAGAACCCGCTATCCGTATCATTCGTTCAAAAACCAAAAAAGGGACCATCAACATCAATACAAACGGGAGTAAACCCGATATTTTGAAAAAACTGTTCACAGCAGGCCTTGACAGTGTTCGCATCAGCATGAATAGCGTAAGAATTAAATGTTATCATGCCTATTTTAGGCCAACCGGTTACACGTTTTCAGATGTTACAAAGAGCATAGCAGTTGCAAGTCGTGAAAAAAAATTTATATCCCTAAATTATCTCAATATCCCCGGGTTTACGGACACTCCTGAGGAGATTGAGGCACTTCTGACTTTTATAAAAAGTCAAGAGATTGACATGATTCAATGGCGAAATTTGAATTTTGATCCTGTTCGGTACTTGAAAACCATGGATGGTGTTTCAAAACAAGGGAAGCCGATCGGCATGAAGAATTTGTTTGACCTGGTGAAAAATTCTTTTCCCAAGCTGAAAACCGGATACTTCAACCCGCCAAAAGAAAAGTTTTACGCTTCATAAAAAAATCTCCATCTCCCGGCCGCTAAGCGCATTTTATTTCATTTACTTCTTTGATTGACAAATCTAAAGTCATGATTTGGATTTGGCTTATTATCAAAGCTGGAAACAAGCGGTCTCTTTTTTGTTCTTCCGCCCCAAGTCGGATTTAATGCTCCGATCGATAGGGTGCGCGAAACTGGGGTAGTGATCTTATTTCCCTTTAATGAGATTATTTGCGATTACCAGACGCATGATTTCATTGGTTCCTTCATAAATCTGGCATATCTTTGCATCCCTCATGTGCCTTTCCATGGGGTAATCCTTGCAGTAACCATATCCGCCTAAAATCTGAACGCCTTCTACAGCAGCTCGCATGCTCACATCCGACGCATACATCTTGGCCATGGCAGCCGCTTTTTCATAGGGTTTCCCATTATCCTCCAACCATGCAGCCCGCAAGGTCAACAGTTCAGCGGCATCCAGTTCGGTGGCCATATCTGCCAATTTCCACTGAATGGCCTGGAAAGATGATATCGGTTTACCAAATTGTTCACGCACTTTCGCATATTCCAGCGCTTCATCCAGAACGGCTCGGCCGATACCCACCGCCTGGGAAGCAATGCCGACCCGCCCGCCATTCAGGGTTGCTAACATCTGCTTGAAGCCCTCCCCTTTGTTACCGAGCAGGGCATCGGCAGGCACTCTGGCATTTTCAAAGATCAGCTCAGCTGTGCCGGAGGCATTGATCCCCAGCTTGTCCTCAACGCGACCGACTTTAAATCCAGAGGTTTTTTTCAGATCAATCACAAAGGAACTGATCCCTTTGTAACCTTTCCCTTTTTCGGTTATGGCTGCGATCACCGCGTATGAGGCCACATTACCACTGGTGATGAATTTTTTTTCTCCGTTGATGATCCATTCATCCCCGTCTTGGACGGCGGAAGTGAGGAGGGCAGAAGGATCCGAACCGGCGCCGGCCTCGGTCAATGCGTAGCACCCTGTTTTTTCACCACCGGCAACAGGGGAAAGATATTTCATCTTCTGTTCATGGGTTCCATAAGCCATCACCGGAAAACAATAAAGAGAATTGTTCACAGACATGATTGCACCTGTACTGGCGCAGGCCTTGGAAATTTCGATAAGGGCCAGTGCATAACTGACGTTATCCATACCCCCTCCGCCGTACTCCTCAGGCACTGCAATGCCCATCATTTTCAGTTCACCCATTTTCTTGACGATCTCTGCCGGGTGCTCATGGTTCTTGTCAAGTTCTGCGGCTACGGGTTTGATCTCTGTCTCGGCAAATCGTCGAGCCATATCCTTAACCATCAGTTGTTCTTCTGTAAGCTCAAAATCCATTTTTTGCCTCAGCCCCCTTTCAATTCAGATTTTCTCAGATTCCGGACATTCTTCGTTAACCGTCATTTTCCCGAGTTTGGAACGTAATATCAGGCGTACACCCTTACAATGTGCATTCTATCGAATTTACATTCAAATGTCAAAATAGCATAAAAACGTAAGACCCAAAAATGAAATATCTAGGTTGGGGGAGCTTTTCTTTAATTTCCGAGGAATGTATTTGGCATTGCTCGTGTTTGATAATCAGGGATATTGCACATTGAAGACAAAGTGCTGCCTGCACATGATGCATCCGATGGTGTCACCAGAGTCATATACGAATCAAAGGATGAGTCAACGTCTAAAACGTTTGACGCGCTCGATTGGCTGTTCCAGCTGGTCATTCATATCCGCAATAAAGGCGAGGAGATGGTTTGCTATTACGGCTACTACTCGAATAAGCCAAGAGGATTACGGAAAAAATACGGCACGGATAATCAAGTTCCGGCTTCGATAGATTCCGATACCTGCGCCAATAATGCTAAATTGTATTTTGCTAGCATCCAGTAGATCGACGATCAAATTTTATGTAAAAGTCACGTTTTTATGACGATTGAGGCGTTTGGTCTTGCTTTGATGAAATTTATGACAAGTGGGATGACATTCCCATAACTGTGTGAAAAAGACTGCAAGATATCCTTCAAAGATATTCCGGTCCAAAAAGCTATCATACTAAATTTGTGCTTGACCAAAATTGAAACACAAGTTACGTTACGTAACGATATAAATTTGGAAGGGATATTTATGGAAGAAAACATGCTCATTGGCGAAGTATGTCGTCAAGCAGGTTGCACCCCTCGCACCGTACGACATTACGAGACAGAAAAGATAATTGTCCCCATAATCGTTACCCAAAGCGGTCGAAAGCTCTATAGCAAAGACTCGGTTTTAATCATCCTTACAGTCCGACTCCTTAAACGTCTAGGTTACTCGTTAAAAGATATTCGAAAGATCATTAATCTTACCAAATCCCGTGATACCAAGCATCGGCGTCTTACGAAACGGATACGTAAAATGCTCTCAGAGAGCCTATCAAGTATCGACTCGGAACTGGAACTTCTCACCGGCTCAAGACACAAAATTGCAGATCTTCTTGTAAAAACTGAAAAGTGTCAATCCTGCAGTGCTGCGGATTGCAAAGAATGTTGCGAACTCAAAGGTCTTCGCACACTTGGATTACTTGGAGGGTGACAATATATGGGAGTAAACCCCTATCAAACAAAAAACAGATAAAAGGAGACTGATATGAAATCCATGATTCTGGGAATAAGCGCATCGCCCCAGAAAGGGGGCAAAGTTGAAACACTGGTACAGGAAGTCCTGTCCGCTTCACGCCTCCCTTCGGAGCTGGTTCGCCTCCATGATATAAATGTGGGGCCCTGTAAGGCCTGTAACGGGTGTAGGTCCGACAATAAGTGTGTTATTAAGGACGATTGGAGAAAGCTCCGGAAGAAAATACTCGACACAAGGGCACTGGTTATAGGCAGTTGGGCGTTTTCCGGGATGATCGATTCTGCCACCAAAGCGCTTATGGAACGATTCTGGTCGTTTCGTCACCATCACCTGTTGACCCAGGGCAGAGTGGGCGCGGTTGTAGTGGCCGGGAGCAATGCGGAACTTGCAAGCAAGCTTGGCGATTCGCTTCTTCAGTTTATGCAAAACTACGGCATCAGAGCCCTGGGCTGTATTGCGGCAGCGGGCGCAAATCCATGCCTGGGTTGCGACGATTCGCTGAATGATTGTGAATACAGTGCGGTTGTGGCCCAGTACGGCCTGCTGGAACGGATCGGAACAGCTCTGTATAATCCCATAGAGAACCAACTGCACGCCATGAAAAATGCTCGCGTACTAGGACAACGGCTCGGGCACAAGGTGAATCATTTAATGGCACGCGGGTTTAGCGCCGAAGCCGTTTAACTCAGAAAATCAGGAGAACGAGATAAAATGAACACAAATAATTTAACATCGAAAACAGTGAAGAAGACCACTAAATCTTCCCCGGCTAAGCTGACGCAGGAAGTCAAGGAAAAGGCTTTCTCCTTAGGGGCACACCTTGTCGGCATCGGCCCGATATCGCGCATGAAAAATGCGCCGCCGGAGCTTAACCCCAAACGACTGCTTCCAGAAGCAAAAAGCATGATTTCCATGGCCTACCGTATCAATCGCGGTGTCCAGCAGGTCCATTTACGGGGTGTCAGCCCCATGTCGTTTTCACGCTTTGGCGGTTTGGAGCCGAAATTTCGACTGGATGATATGGCGCTTGATCTTGCCAATTTTCTTGAGGACTTCGATTATGTCAGCCTGCCGATTCCGACGAACCAGTATTACGATATAGAGAAAGGACTGGGTGAAATCTCCCACCGACACGTTGCCATGGCAGCCGGAATCGGGCGTCTGGGTCGAGGGGGATTTCTGGTTACCCCCCAGTATGGCGGGGCGGTTCAGTTGATTACCGTGCTGACAACTGCCAAGCTCAAGCCGGATTCAATTCTAGAGGAGAATCCGTGCGATGGTTGTCCGCAGCCTTGCGTATCCATCTGCCCGGTGAAGGCGTTAACGCCCGATAGAGACCGAGTAATGAAAATGGATGGAAAGGAATATCGCTACGGATGGCTTTCCTATTTCCGGTGCCTGTGGGGATGCGGCGGAATGGTAATGGGAGATCGCTTTTATGCCCTTTCGGATCTACCGATGCCTAAAATCGACGATGAGGACGATTTTGAGCAGATACAGGTTGAGTTCTTGCTGGCAGGGGAGAAGCGATTTCCCTGGGACCGCGCAACCCGCGGGGCTTTTGCATACAGCGCCTGTTCCAAATGCTTTGTGGTTTGCCATCCCGAGAAATTAAAAAAGAAAAACAAGGATTCGAATTGACACACAACACAAAACCAAGATCCAATGATGAGAACAGAGAATAACAATGGCCGGCTGTTCGCCTAAACCCTTCCAAATCCATATTGATGACAACATCCTTTCGTTCATGCTTACCCTTAATCAAAATGTTCAATCGCAACAGCGAGGTCACCAATTGTTCGGACAGCGAGACCCAGAAAGTATTGCTAATGACAATGTGCACAATATCGAATTTGCATCTGAATATCGAAATAATCCAAAAATCAAAGATACATAAATTTGAAATCAAAGTTGGATAGACTTTTCTTCAATTTCCGAGGAATTTATTCGCTATTTCGCGGAAATTGACAATCAGGAATTGTGCATTTCATCGACACATGGAGCACTTTCGCAAAAACACTTCTGGGTGAAATGGGGTGGATTTAGAGTCTACTCCTTGTCCAAAATCTCCCTCAGTTTTTGTGAAAAGTCCTTCACGATGAACGGCTTCTGGATAAAACCATCACACCCTTTTGTAAGAATGGTTTTTGCTTGGCCATTGATGCCGTAGCCGCTGGAAAGGAGGACTTTAATATCGGAATGGATCTCTTTAACCGCTCGTAGGTTCCACTGCCGCCCATTTCAGGCATGATCATATCCAATAAATCCATGTCAATCCCACAGCCGAAACAGTTGAAGATAATTTAAAGGGTCAGTCGCCAAACGACGATATGTGGTTTCGCCCATTTCGATATCGGTAATATTTTCAACAAACTTTTGCCCATGCAAGCGAAACAGAAGACGGAACAATCGTGGAGAACGGTAAATTAATTTTGCAAAGATGTGAGGCAGGTGTAATTCGGACAGTATTTTTTTCTTAATCTCAGCCTCGAATATATTTTTTACCCTGCTTTCCTGAAAAGCGCCGTCAAGCAAAGCATGAGCCGCGGTTTGGCCGCTTAAAAGCGCAAAAGAGATCCCTTCTCCGGTAATGGGGTTTGCAAATCCCGCCGCATCTCCTGCTAAAAGGACTCGCCCTTTCATAAATGCATCATTTCTGGGCGTTACGGGGATTAAATATCCGTAACGTTTTGATTTTTTTAATGGATCTATCCCTAAAGCTTTCAAATAGTTTCCCATCATGTCATTGAGTCTGACCCTATTTTTCCGCATGCTCAGTACACCGACGGAAAGATGGGCTTTTTTTGGAAAAACCCAGCCATAACCACCTGAAAATAGACCGAAATCAAATCTGGCGGAATGACGGAATCTATCCATTTCCTCTTGAGAAACTAACATCTCAGATTCAATCGCGGGAATCAGGCTACGGGTTTCCTGCCACCCTGATTTTTTTGCCACACTGCTCAAGACACCATCCGCTCCTACCACAAACCTGGCGTGCAATGGCCCTTTACTGGTCATCAGGTCAATCATATCGACCTTGCTCACCACATCCACAACCCGGCATTTTGAAAAAATATCCGCACCCGCTGCCGTTGCAGCCAAAACCAGCCGATAGTCAAACTTATCTCGCATGGTCATGGAAACAATCGGTTGTTTTCTTTTAACGGAAAAATGAAGATGATGCGGAATGAAATTCAATTCAACCCGATAACATTCCCGTTCAATAATTTCTGAAACATCAATCGGTAGAAACTGCATCGCTTTTCGAACGATTCCACCGCCACATGGTTTATACCGGGGTAAAGACGATTTTTCTAAAACCGCAACCCGCACCCCTTTCTTTGCCAGACAAAACGCCGCCATCGCTCCAGCTGGTCCACTACCGACCACCGCCACGTCATATGTCTTATGAAAGCCCGATCCGGTCATCTGCGAACCCACCTGATTTAATCCTGTTTAGAGCCATATGTATCGTCATCATGCTTTATGTCCACAAAGATGTCGACAAAAATGATTTTACTAATGAAGCTATATTTATTTCGACCCGAGCGTCGGGCAGAATATTGAATCGGTCGACGGCTCAAACTCAGGTCAAAGCGGGTGTAAAGCCGGAACTCGGCCGGTCTGAAAATATAATAACCGGGTCATTCGTCCTAAAACGCTTGAAAACAAGGCCTCGGAAGGTTCCGGCTAAACGCCCGCTAAGACCTTCAAACAGTGATCCGACCGCCGATTAAAAACCCTGCCCGCCTTTGCAGATAAATCC
>DRHF01000211.1 GCA_011049715.1 Desulfobacterales bacterium | reverse complement strand
GTTGCCCAAATCGTTTTTCACACTTTTTATGAGTTTTCCATATTTTGCTAATGAATAACCTGTTGAATTTATTACATCCGAATTCTCTCTTTTACTAAGTTATGTGTAATTTTTCCTGATAATTGGGTTTGGGCAACAGCCCGTCGAGTTTTGACTCGATTAGGATAAAACATAAGGAGGGCACATGAAGACCAGTGGATGGGGTAAATTTATCTTCATAACATTTTCGATTTTCTGGCTGGGTGGCTGTGGAAGCAACGATACCCAGGTCAACATCCAGGAGCTATTGGCCAAACCGATGACCTATGTCGGTTCCGAGGAGTGTAAATTCTGTCATTTGGAGCATTATGACTCCTGGAAAAATACCCTCCACAGCCGAACAATCACAGACGTTACTGAGAATCGGGACGCCCTGATCGCTGAGATCGATCCCGATGTCATTCGGGCGGATTTGAAGCTGCTGAAGAAAGAGCTGAAGGTCCCGGTGGATCAGGTTTACATTCCAAAAGTTGAGGAGATAAAGTACACCATCGGCATGCAGTGGAAACAGGGGTTCGTGGTCGAAAAAAACGGTGTACTCTACGTGGCTCCGATTCAATACAATGCCAAGACCGATCACTGGGTCAACTACAATGAAGATACGTGGGACAAGCGCCCCTGGATCGAGTACTGCGCCGGCTGTCACGCCATGGGCGCCGATTTAGAAAAAAGTACGATTTCAGAACCGAGCGTCGGGTGCGAGGCTTGCCACGGTCCCGGCTCCCACCATGTTGCCTTGCCGGAGACAGCGATTTTTGACAAACGGCTGACCATCGTCAACCCGTCCCGTCTTCCGGCTGGATTCAGGACCCAAATCTGCGGATCGTGCCACGCAAGCGGCACGTCGACCAAGGTGAAGGGTATCAAATGGCCCGTGGGCTATCAGCCCGGCCGGGCATTGGGTCTCTATTTTAAAACCCCAAGTTATGATGGTAAGAATCTTAAAGAAGCATACGCCAACGATTTCCGCAAAGGACACCACCAGCAATATCTCAGCTGGAAGCTTTCCACCCATGCCAACGAAGGGGTCACCTGCACATCCTGTCATTATGTTCATCAGCTCGGCGTACCCCCGACTCAATTTCAAACCAAAGGGTCCGGTTCCCAACAGTGCCTGATGTGCCATCAGGTGATCAACCAGAAGATGGCCCATTCCATCCATTCATTTGCCAACTGCATTGGCTGCCACATGCCCCGAATAGCCAAAAGTGACGAATCCGGAGACAATCACTCCCATGCGTTCGTGACCCTGTTGCCCAAAGACACGTTGCAAAATCCCAAAGTGCCGAACTCGTGTCAGACCTGTCATAAGCATAAAGACGCCGATCTGGCGACACTGCAGAACCTGTACGACGGCCTGACCCAAAAGAGCCTGTTTCGTGTCCATCAATCCCGTCAGAGGTGGTAGATGAAAAAATTTTGGGCCATGATTTACAGAGATGCACAAAAGGCCAACCGGCGCTTTCTGATATGTCTGATAGGAGCGATCCTGTTCGCTATCCACGGTATTGTTTACACAGCACCAGCTTTTGCCCGGAAAGAAGTCACTTCCAGTAGCTATCGCCAACAAGAGCGTGAAAGGCGATCGAGGATATATGAAAAGTATGAATACAAACGTTACACCCATCAGCCTTTTGTGCAAAGAAGGACTCCCAGAACAGAGTTGATCACCCTGGCCCCAACCGCCGAAAAAGTCCGTTTCCGAAAATATATGGCCGATTCTCACTGGGGCCTCCGGTTTTATAAATATCGGACTTGCATCAGATGCCATCCAAAGCAAGCCCGAAATTTGCACAGGGTGAGAGCCAAAATCACCTGCCGTCAGTGCCATGGCGAGGAGCCGATCGCGGGTAACAGCCATTACAATTCGTCGATGCAACCCAGAAGGCGATATATACTCGTATGTGCCAAATGCCACAAAGGATCGAGCGCCTCCTTTGCCACCTATGTGATCCACGAACCGATCCCCATCGCCAAAACCACCCAAAAGGCCTTTCCGTTGCTCTTTTATTGCGTTTGGGCCATGGTCGTCATTGCCGTGGGCACCTTTGCCGCC
Source organism: Desulfobacterales bacterium (assembly GCA_011049715.1). GTDB lineage: Bacteria > Desulfobacterota > Desulfobacteria > Desulfobacterales > UBA2156 > UBA2156. The sequence goes on along the minus strand of DRHF01000211.1, from coordinate 16,715 downwards.
TTTCTGCCTCACACATTTCTGTGGGGTTTAAGAGAATTCTTGCCAGACTCTATCATTTTCGGTTTTAAAAATTTCCTGTCCAAAAAGAGAAAACAAGATGAAAAGGATTAAACGCTTCACCCCGGCCCAGCGATTGTTTCACCTGATCCTGATGCTCTCCTTTGTTTTTCAGTCGGTATCCGGTCTGGCAAGGATGTATGTCGGAACCGAGTGGGGTCTCTTTTTGGCCAACCTGTTCGGCGGGTTTCAGGAAACGTTGATCCTCCACAAGTGGGTCGGTCTCTTTATGCTAACCGGCTTTGGCGTTCATCTGCTCTACATTCTGATCAAGATCGATTGGCGGCGTTTTCCAAAAAGTGTTTATGGGCCGGATTCCCTGCTCCCCCGGTTGGAGGACGCGAGCCAGGCACTTCAGCATGCCAAGTGGATGGTGGGGATGAGCGAATGGCCACGTTTCGATCGGTGGGGTTATTGGGAAAAGTTTGATTACTGGGCCGTCACTTGGGGCATATGTGTTCTCGGCGGCACCGGGTTGCTTCTTTATCTCCCTGTCTACTCCAGCCTCTACATGCCCGGCTGGGTTCTCAACATTGTTCTTTGGGTTCACCGGATCGAAGCCATCCTGGCTATGGCCCATGTATTCATTATCCACCTCTTCATCGGACACCTCAGACGGCATAATTTTCCGATGGACCTGGCCATGTTCGAAGGAAGCGTCGATCTGGAAAAGGTCCGTCATGAGCGGCCGGATTGGGTGGATCGCTTGGAAAAGGAAGGGAAATTGCAGGAAGCAATGGTCGACAACCCGCCGGTCTCTTTCCGTATCGCTTGTTACATTTTTGGTTTTTTGATGATCAGTGGCTGTCTCTATCTGTTGGTCAACAGCCTGTCAAATGCAAGGGGTCTGTTCGGATGATTTAACTAGTGTCCATCCATAAATGGCCCTTTTTGCCCTGCTCGGCGTTCTCCACGGGTTTTCGGTTTCGGCGTACAGCACGTACGCCTCACCGCAATCCCTTGTGCGGCCCCCGCAAAAATTTGCGGGATTTCGCCTCTGATTTTTATAAGATGTGCTCAACTTGCCCAGGACAAAAATTGCTCATTTCTGAATTGGACACCTCTATTACTCATATTACTCAAGTTTCGCACCACTAAAGGGGCACAGTGGGCCGCAACTGGCGTGGGGTGAATAAAATTTTTTGGAAAAACTATGAGGCAGCTGTTGCAAACCGAAATCGATAAAGTAATCAACCATAGACAGGCACGCGATGATCTGGATTTTTACGTAAAATCAGTTGCTTCTGGAATGGTGCCTTTTAAAAGGTTTTGTGCCGTTGTCAAAGCACGCGTCACTAATTTTTTCCATAAAAATTTCTTTTTGCCCCATGTCTGATGCAGCTTTTCTCAAAATATAGGGTGTGAAACTTCAACTATTGATTAAATTGTTAAAATATGGTCAAATCACCAGATCAAATTGGTGATTTGACCAGAAATTCGATCTTTTCGCTTCTTTAAACTGCGGTTTCGTTTCAATAAAATTTTTTTTGGTATATTTTTTAAGATTAATTACCCATCCACGACTTTAAAATAAATAGCTCAAGTTTCGCACACCATATTGGGCATGGTGCCTTTTAAAAGGTTTTGTGCCGTTGTCAAAGAGCCCATCATCAATTTTTTTCGGAAAAATTTCTTTTTGCCCTATGCCTGATGTGGTTTTACTCAAAATATCAGGTACAAAACTTGTATAAAGAAATATAGGTATAAACAATGAAGAAAAAAATAATAATCATCACATGCCTCATCTGTCTGATCTTTCTGGCGGGCGGCGTATATATCATCACCAGCATTAAATCCGCAACATCCGAACTGGATCTTCTGATTGAGCTCTATCAGGTGGAAATACTGAGAGAACACCTTTTAATCCAGGTTAAAGGCGCGCAGTCTGACTTCTTCCTCATGGGTACCCACTTTGCCAAAAGTCGAGACACGGTTGCGGCCAATCTAGAAAAGATAAAAAAAGTTTCCACCGCCTGTTTTGAATGTCATCATGCATCGAATGTGAAAGCCCGGCTTGAAAAATTGAACAATGATATTGATTCATATATCAGTTCGATCAACAAAATTTTAAATGCCAGAGGCAATCGCACTCTTTTAATCAAAGAAAGCAACATTGCTTTTCGAATTTCGGAAAATGTATTGGCCCAAATCAACGACATGGTCCACATCGCCAATACCAAGCTTGCCGGCAGGACAGATGCTTCTCTTAAGGACATTGCAGATTCCAAAAAAATACTTTACGCGCTTGTAGGGATAACGCCCTTTATTGCTGCCGCCGTCTGTTTATTCTTTATCAGGGCATTAACCAAACCGATTAAAATTCTTCTGGATGCAACGCGCAGCTTAAAACGCGGTAATTTCGATTATAAAATTAAAGGCTTAAAAAATGAGTTTGGGGAACTGGCCACATCTTTCAATGGGATGTCAGATTCACTGAATCAGACGATGCACAAAATACAGGAAAGTGAGAACAGGTACCGAACGCTGTTTGAAAGTGCCGGAGACGCCATTTTCATATTGGAAACCGAAGGTAAAAACATAGGAGATATTTTAGAAGCAAACCGTGCGGCTGCCGATATGCACGGTATCAGCATCGAAAAATTGTTGACGCTCAATCTGATAAAAGACCTTGATGCGCCTGATGCTTCCGAACAGGCGCAGGCCCGCCTCGAACGCATTTTAAAGGGGGAGAAATTCAAGGCTGAATTAAACCACAAAAAAGAAGACGGTACCATTTTCCCTGTGGAAGTCAGCGCCAGTTTGTTGGAATACATGGGTCATAAATATATCCTGGCGATTGATCGCGACGTCTCAGAGCGCAAGGAAATGGAAAATTTGATTCTACAGTCCAAGCTTGAATGGGAGAGTACTTTCAACACCATCACCGATGTGATTACCATCCATGACATGGATTTTAATATTATCCGGGCCAACAAAGCTGCTGAAAAAATGCTGGGACTGCCGTTTTTGAATCTCACTAAGGCAAAATGTTATCAATATTACCATGGAAAAGACTTTGCACCGGATGAATGCCCCAGTTGTGAGTGCTTCAGAACAGGGAAGCAGGCCACTTTTGAAATATATGAACCCCACCTTGACAAGTTCCTTGAGATACGCGCCATGCCCAGATTTGACAGCAATCACCAGATGATCGGATTGATCCATGTGGTCAGGGATATCACCGAGGGTAAAGGCGTAGAGGCGGCATTACAACGGACGGAGCAGTTGAAAATGGTCGGTGAAATGGCGGCCGGGCTGGCCCATGAGATCAAAAACCCCCTGGCCGGTATCAAAGGTTCGTTGCAATGCCTTGTTGAAGAAGAAAGCATCTCGGAAGAAGACAGAGACCTTATCGTAAAATCTGTTGAACAGATCAAACGAATCGAATTGCTCATAAAAGGCCTGCTCAACTTTGCAAAGCCCCCCCAACTCCAACTGATGCTCACGGATATAAATGACCTGCTTGAAAAAACCATTTCCTTTTCATTAAAAAGCCCCGCTCTCGCTTCGGATTCCTCGACATCGATAGAAGTTAAAAAAGATTTCGAACCGGGCATTCCTGAAACAATGGCCGACCCGATGCAACTGCAGCAGGTATTTCTAAATCTGATGCTCAACGCAATTGAAGCCATGCCGGACGGTGGTATATTGACGGTCAAAACTTCCTATGATGCCGAACGAAGTATCATCCAAGTAGCGATTGCAGATACCGGCAAAGGCATGGACAAAGATGTGCAGGAAAAAATCTTTCAGCCATTTTTTACAACCAAACCCAAAGGCTCCGGGTTGGGATTGGCGATTACCAGGCGGCTTATCGAACAACATGGAGGAGATGTTTGTGTTGAAAGCATGCTGAATAAAGGAACTGTTTTTAACATCTCTCTTCAGATACAACCGGAAGAGAAGGAGTAGATCGCATGAAACGAAAAGGCAAAATATTTCTTTTAGATGATGAAGAGCTGATTATCTCGGTCCTCTCAAAGACCTTAAAGAAAGAAGGTTATGAGGTCTATGCCGAGACAAAAACGGATAATGTGATCAATAAAATAGAGTCTTGGGAGGCAGATGTGGTTCTGCTGGACATCAGAATGCCCGGCCAGAACGGAATGGATATACTCCGGGATATCAAAAAGGACAACGGGATTGATACACAGGTTGTTATGCTGACGGCGGACGATAATATCGAAACAGCGGTTAAGGCCATGAAAATGGGCGCAGCCGATTATCTGACCAAACCGTTTAATACCGATGAAGTCAAGATGGTCATCAGAAACATCTTTGAAAAAGAAGACCTCAAACAGGAGGTGCACTTTCTGAGAAAAGCCTATTCAGAGGCTTTTGAAAGGGAGTTCGTGGGCCAATCCAAAGCCATCAAAACATTGGAGGAAAATATCCAAAAGATGGCCCAGGCCCGTGTATCAACTATTCTTTTAACCGGAGAAAGCGGAACCGGCAAGGAACTTGTGGCCAGACATATCCATAAATTGATGTTTAGAGCCGATTCAACAGGCCATGCGCCTTTTATCGCGATAAACTGTGCATCCATCCCAGAGTCCTTGCTTGAGAGTCAGCTCTTCGGTTATGAAAAAGGGTCTTTTACCGATGCAAAGTCGGGGAATAAAGGATTGTTTGAGCTGGCAAACGGCGGTTCAATACTCCTCGATGAGATCGGTGAGATGAGACCCGATCTCCAGAGCAAGTTGCTAAGGGTTTTGGAGGACCGAAAAATAAGACATATCGGTGGAAAAGAGGAGATTTCCTTCGATGCAACCATCATCGCCACCACCAATCGGAACATCTCGGAAGCGGTGAACAGCGGCGAATTCCGTAAGGATTTATTCTTCAGGCTGAGCACATTCTATTTACATATCGTTCCCTTAAGAGAGAGAACAGATGATATACCGCTGCTGATCAGCCACTTTTTTTCACATTATGCTACCAAACATAATTATAAAACAGTAAAAGGCTTTTCCCCTGAGGCTGAACAGACCCTGATTTCTTATGGATGGCCGGGTAATGTGAGAGAGCTGAAAAACCTTGTAGAGAGGCTGGTTGTGCTTGAAAAGGAGGATGTCATCCAACCCGCACATCTGCCCAAATGGGTATTTGGTCAATCAATAGTCACAGACCGGCCTTTGGCCGACAAATTCATACTCCCGGATGCAGGCATTTCTCTTGAGGATGTCGAAAAAGATCTGATCCTTCAGGCCCTCGAAAAATCAAAGCAAAACAAGACCCAGGCTGCAAAGCTTTTGAATATCAGTTACGACACTCTCAGATACCAGGTAAAAAAATACGGCATACAATAAAGCATCCCATCAGAATTCCTGGCTTATGTTTTTGTCTCCTTCCTCTATTAAAAATAGATAAATTCACAATTTGGCATAAATGTTGCTAGTTAGTACTTCATTTTTATTGTCTAAAATTTATTGATTAAAGACGCAGCCATCACCCGCTTTGAGGACGTACTTGATTTCATAGAAGAGGGTGAATAACAAATATTACTTTTTTATCGCTAACCCTAAACAATAAGGAGGGAACTATGAACGAAAATGTTAACATTTCACGTCGTCAAGTGCTCAAAGGTGCAGGTGTAGCAGCACTGACCGGGGCAGCAACCCTTGTGCCGTCCGGTAAAGCGATCGCTGCTAAAGCCAAAGCGCCACGGTGGGCTTTCATTGTTGATTTGCGGCGTTGCTTCGGTTGCCGTTCGTGCACCGTTGCCTGCAAGGCCGAATTCGATGTTCCGTTGGGCGCCTTCCGTGCCGCTGTTTATGAGGAAATTACCGGCAAGTATCCCAAACCCGAAAGGCATTTTTTGCCCAAACTGTGTAACCACTGTGAAGGCAACAAAGAAGACAAGATTCCGCCATGTGTCAAAAACTGTCCGGAATATCCTAAGGATAGGCGGAAGTTCAAGACTTCCGATGGTAAGACCATCAGGTATCGCGGCGGCGCCACTTACAAACGGCCTGACGGCTTGATCCTGTATGACAACGAACTTTGCGTTGGATGCGGAAAATGCATCGACAAATGTCCTTACGGTGCGAGGAATTGGAACAAACGCGTCAAAGCCGGCAAGGACAACACCAAAAACGCGATCGTTAAGTGCTCCCTTTGCCAGCATCGAATCGACAATGGGGTCGTCCCTGCCTGCGTCAACATCTGCCCCGCCCGGGCGCGGATTTTCGGTGATCTGAATGACCCGGACAGCGAGGTTTCCAAGCTGGTTAAAGAGTTCGGGCTCTTGGAAAAACGGAGCGAAACCACCCTGCTCCCGGGAGAAAACACGGTTCCGATGTGTTTCTATATTGATCCCAAAGGGGCATTGACAAAAATGGCTGACGCAAAAAAGAAGTATGTTGAGAACGAAGCCTGGGTAGATCAGATTGCTTGAAATAGACTAAAAAAGGAGGAAATAAAATGATACGAGATATAACACGCCGTGATCTTTTTAAGCTCGCGGCTGCAGGCGCCGCTGTTTTGGCTTCAGGGAAAGCGACCGGTTCCCTCGCCCTTGCCGGGACGGTCGATTTTGCGCAAGGCGGGAAGGACTTCTCTCCTAAAACCGGTGCAGAAAGACAGATGATACCATCAGCCTGCTGGAACTGTGTGACAAGGGATTCGATGATCGGCTTTGTCGAAGATGGACGGCTTGTCAAACTGGAAGGCCAACCCAATTCCATCAGAGGAAAAGGCAAAATCTGTGTCAAGGGGGCTGCCGGAATCAACCAGCTCTATGACCCGGACCGGGTGCTTTATCCCATGAAACGCGCAGGCAAACGTGGAGAAGGGAAATGGAAGCGGATCACCTGGGATGATGCCCTGACCGAAGTGGGGGGCCGGTTGAAAAAACTGCGTGATGACGGTCACCCGGAAAAATTCATGTTCCATTACGGCCGGATGAAAGGCTCCTCCAGCAAGATTATCAAAAGCGCTTTTCTGGGCACCTATGGTACCGGGACCGTCGGCAACCACACTTCCATTTGTGAGGTTGCCAAGTGGACAGGCCAGGAACTGACCTGGGGAAAACACTACGACAACTGGGATTTTGACAACACCAAGTATGTGCTCAATTTTGGCAGCGGTGTTTTGGGAATGCATACCAACCACATCCCTGTTGCACAACGGCTGATCTCAGCGGTTGCTGATCGAAAAGTGAAGCTGGTCACCTTTGACGTCAGGCTCTCAAATTCAGCGGCCCGATCCACAGAATGGGTGCCGATCAAGCCGGGCACCGACGGTGCGGTGGCTTTGGCCATGTGCCGAGAGGTGATGGAGGCCGGGCTCTATGACAAAGAATTCTTTAAATTCATCAAGGCCACAGACAACCACAACGCCACCACAGACGAAAAGGTGGCTGCCCTAAAGACGCATCTTTCCAAATATACGCCGGAGTGGACCGAGAAGATCAGTGGCGTTCCGGCAGCCAAGATCAAAGCGATTGCCCTGGAATTCGCCAAGACAAAACCGGCCTGTGTCATCAGTTATCGGGGCGCGGTGGCCCATTACAACGGCACTGAGAACGAGCGGGCGATTCAGATGTTGGGTGCCATCACCGGCAACATCGATAATCCCGGCGGCCGTTGCCAGGGAGTAAGTGCCAAATGGAAATACCCCAAGGGACCCAAGAATAAACCCAAGAGTAAAAAACTCAAGATTCTCGACGGGTTCAAAGGAGATGCCGCCTATCCCACCCATCACGCCAGTCACCAGGTTTTGAAGATGATCAAGGACGGCACGGCCGGCCGGCCTGAAGTTTACATGTGGTACTGCTATACCCCGGTTTATGCCAACGGGGAGTGTCAGGAAAACATCGATATTTTAAAGGATGAAACTCTGATGCCCTATAATGTCTGCGTCAACGCCTACTATGACGAATCGGCTGCCCTGGCGGATATCATTCTCCCTAACCCCTCCTATCTGGAGTGGTGGGACTGGGAAGATATGGTCTCACCGACCCAGGTGGGTGAGTTCTATATTCGACAGCCCTTTGTCAAACCACTTGGTGAGAGCCGGGACTTCAAGGATGTGGTCTGTGACCTGGCCACTCGGATGGGATTCCCCTTGGGGTTTAGCTCGGCCGAAGAATTTGTCAAGATGTCGTGCGAGAAGACCCCGGGCATCAAAGAGGCCGGTGGATTCGAGTATATGAAAAAGCATGGTGTCTGGCACAACCCGAAATCCAAGCCAAAGTACTACGGGTATAAGAAGAAAGTCGGCGCTAACGTTTTGAATGCAAAAAATGTCATTTTTGATGAAGCGACCGGTGTCTACTGGAACTGGAAAAAGGCCAAAATGAAAAGCGAGGCTGAGGCCAAGGCGAAAGGCTACACCAAAACCAAAAACGCCTACAAAGGCTATTCAGGCCAGAAAATCGGCGACGCGGTCTACACGGGCTGGAAACCGGATAAGCTCAACAAATCCGGATACTTCGAACTGTATTCTGAGCTATTGAAGATTAAAAAGTTTCCGCCACTCCCGACCTATGTGCCGATTCCCGAGCATGAGAAAATGGGGGCCGGAGACCTGGTTTTGACCACCTACAAGGTCCCAGTCCAAATACATTCCCGATCGGCCAACTGCAAATGGCTGACCGAAATCTATCATGACAACCCGGCCGTGATAAACACGGAGACAGCCAAGCAATTGGGCATCAAGAGCGGTGACAAGATCAAGGTCAAATCCGAAATCGGCGAAATCACCACCACCGCCAATGTCACCGAAGGGGTTGTACCCGGTATTGTGGCCATCTCTCACCATCTCGGTCATTGGGAGTACGGGAGATATGCCTCGGGCAAAACAGCGCCGTTGGCAGGAGACGACGATCCGGATCTCAAGCTCAAATCCTGGGATACTTACGGTGTACACCCCAACTGGATAATCCCCAACAGTTCGGACCCCATTAGTGCTCAGAACCGCTACATGGACACGGTGGTCAAAGTGACCAAAGCCTGATCAATCAAGGAGGTCATTTTGTCTAACGAAAATATCCAGGACAACAAAACCGCGGCCCGGCAGAGAAGCAATATTTATGGTCTGCTGGCCTCGGTTTATCGGCAAGAGGTCACCCCAGACCTTTTTCAACAGATCAAAGACCCCCGGTTTATGGGGGTCTTTTCCGATCTGGGATCTGAGAAGATGGGTCTGTTTTTTCAAATTTAAATAAATTCAAACTGCATAACTGGCTGAAACTAAACTTAACATCTTAATAACATTACATGATGAGTTTATTTTTGCTTGTTTCAATTGCGTTCTTTCAGAACCAATATCGGAAAGATTATTTCATTTTCCAGAATGGTTTCTGGTGTTTTGACCAAATACGTAGGCAATGAGTTGTGGGGGGCAGAGTATCACAACAATTTAATTGACACGATGCGCCCCTAGGTGGCATATGTTTGCGCCAGCAAAGCATCTTAAAAGGAACAACATCTAAAACGTTAAAAGACTTGAAAACCAAAGGTGTTTCTAGGTAAGGAAGCCTAAATGGCTTTAATTGTTTTTCGTCTTAAAAAATACCGGTGCGGACTGATAGTTCTGCTGATGATGTTGCCCATCCTTACCCATGGGTGTGGCAGCAATCGGGATGTTACGGTGGTTGATTTCTCAAAAACCGTACCTGCGGAGCAGTCGCCCGACCGAACATCGGAGTATCCTTACCTGAGGGTGGCGGTGGGGGCGATGATTTCGCCCAAGGAGACGTTTGCCTATTACCGGCAGCTTATGGAATATATCGGGAGCAGGCTCGGTCGGAAAGTCCGGCTCATTCAGCGTAAAACCTATGGTGAGATCAATGAACTCCTCGGTAAGGGTCAGATTGACATCGCCTTTATCTGTTCAGGGCCTTATGTTACTGGAAAGGAAAAATACGGTTTCGACCTGCTGGCCATCCCTGAGGTACGGAAAAGCACGTTTTATCAATCCTATCTGATTGTCAACAAGTCCAGCTCATTCCAACAACTTGAAGATCTCAGGGGTCGTGTGTTTGCCTTTACCGATCCTGATTCCAATACCGGTAAAATGGTCCCCACCTATTGGCTTAATCAGATGGGAGAACACCCGGAAGCCTTCTTTGAAAAAACCATTTACACCTATAGCCACGACAATTCAATTTTAGCAGTGTCCCGAAACCTGGTGGATGGAGCTGCTGTTGACAGTCTCATATGGGAATACTACCATCAGAAAAATCCTGTTTTTACCTCCAGAATCCGTATCATCAAAAAATCCGAACCGTATGGAATTCCGCCCATCGTTGCTTCCAGAAATTTATCCTCAAAATTTAAAGAAACCATCCGCCAGCTGCTCTTTTCAATGCACCTTGATCCGGAGGGTCAAAAAATCTTAAACGGGTTGAGGATCGATCGAATTATTGCGGCAACGGATAAATGGTACGAAAGCATCCGAAAAATAGAAGAAAAAATAGTCATTTTAAGGGAGTCAATCGATGCGTCTGCAAAGTCTTAAAAGCAAGCTGTTGCTGGCTGTAGCAGGACTTGTGATCGGCAGCAGCCTGATCATTTCGCTGCTGGTTACCCACAGCTTCAGCAAAAGCCTTCTAGAATCGATGACTGCCAACGCAGAACATTTGGCTCATATGGTCGGTCTTGAAGTCACGGATAAAATTCTCATCAACGATTTGGTTGCGTTGCAGAAAACATTAGACCATCATTCCAACAGCAGCCCTTCAACCGCCTATATTTTTGTTCTTAAAGACAAGCAGGTACTGGCCCACACCTTTTCTCAAGGTATTCCCTCAGAACTGATCGAAGCCAACGATATCATCCAAAATGATGCCGGTCACTTTAAAAAGATCGTATCCACGGATGGTGAGCATTTTCTGGATTTTGCCTGGCCTATTTTCTCCGGAAAGGCAGGCGTTCTGCGTCTTGGATTTTCCGAGAAGCCGTATAAACAACAGGTGAACCAACTATGGTTTCAGATGACCGCGATTACTTTTGTCGTTCTTTTGCTTGCCTATGCCATCAGCCTCTTTTTTATAAAACGGTTGACCCGTCCATTAACAACGCTGGCTGCGGTGGCGGAAAAAATAGATGAAGGAAACCTGGACGAAAGAGTCGATACAAAAGGAACCGATGAAGTCAGCAAGTTGGCTTTTTCCTTCAACCGTATGGTGGAGCGCATTAAAGAATATACCCAACGGCTTGAAGAAAAAGCCCGGGAGCTGGATCGCGCCCACCGGCAGACCCGCACCTCTTTTACCATTGCGAGGGAAGTCGGTGCCCTCCCAAATCTGAAAGATGTTTGCGTCTATCTGATAAAAAAGCTCCAGGAGATCGTCACCTGTGAACAGATGTTGGTTCTGGTCTTCGGCACACGGAAAGAACTACTCTTTAGTCAAACTGAAAGGGAATCCAACATATTTTATAAAGAAGCGGTTTCACAGGCTGCTGATTTCCTGAATGGGCTGGACAGCATGCAGGTTATCAAAAAAGGTTCTATTGATTTATCGTTCCTTCCCCAAAGTTTTCAATCAACAGAAAAAATGGCTGTCTTTCCGATCCACCATGAAAAACAACTTTTAGGTGCAATGTTCATTGCCTGTCCCAATAACTGCAATTGCGTCCGTAAGGAGCTGGATGTAATTGACCTGATCATCAATCAGACATCCGGTGTCATCCAGCGCTCCGCCGTGTATGAAGAAGAGATCCAGAGGCTGAAGACCCGCACCGAAAACACCGCTGAATTTAGCGGCATCATTGGAAAAAATCATCAGATGCAGGTCGTTTATAGACTCATCGGGGATATCGCACCCACCGATGCCACGGTTCTCATTCAAGGTGAAAGCGGTACGGGAAAGGAATTGGTTGCACGTGCAATACACCGGCAAAGCCCCCGCAAAGACAAACCGTTCGTTGTGATTAATTGTTCTGCCTACTCCCCCACACTTTTAGAAAGTGAACTCTTCGGCCACGAGAAAGGTGCCTTTACAGGGGCCGAACGCAAAAAGCCCGGCCGTTTTGAACAGGCCAATAGAGGTACCGTTTTTTTAGATGAAATCGGTGAAGTCGACTCATCCGCACAGATCAAACTGCTCCGTGTACTCCAAAGCAAGAAATTTGAGCGAATCGGGGGGGAGGAAACCTTGACGGTGGATGTCCGTATTCTTGCAGCCACAAACAAAGATCTCATCCAGGAGGTTAAAACCGGTCAATTCCGGGAAGATCTCTTTTATCGTCTCAATGTTATCCCGATCCAGTTACCCCCATTGAGAAATAGGCGCAATGACTTGCCCCTGCTCGCCCGGTTCTTTCTTGCTCGATTCGCCGATGAACAGGGCAAGACAATTCAGGAGTTCAGCTCCGAGGCCCTTCGGTTTCTTTTGGATTATAATTGGCCGGGAAACGTTCGTGAACTCGAAAATATCATTGAACACGCCGTGGTGCTGAGCAAAGGGAGCCGGATCGAGGTGTTGGATCTCCCATCGGCCCTGGTGAGTGCCCACTCCGCTTACACAGGTGGAGCGCACGGGACGATATATGAAAACGAGAAAAAATTGCTTGTAGAAGTCCTGGATGAATGCGGCTGGAACAAAAAAGAGGCGGCCATCCGCCTCGGGATCAGCCGCAGCACCATTTATGACAAGCTCAAAAAATACCGGATCAGCAAGCCGACCATGCATTAGTCCTGTCCACAAAAAAATAGCCTCCGCTGTTTTGAACTGAGTTTTTATGTATGGTGATCGGAAAATTGTGTCCGATTTTTGTACACACTTAACTATTTGTTATTACAATATTTATTAAATAAACCATTTTCTAATGTATGATATTCGTATTTTAGTTAAGAAATTCCTCCCTGTTTCTCTCAAGCGCTTAAAATAATAGTTGTGCTGCTTCGATTCGTTGTATTTTTTTTTGATATTGTTATCGCATAGTTACCATCGTTAGGTCTTTTTTTCTCACTCCTTTCTTTAATTAAAAACATGTAAATTCACAATTTGGCATAAATTTTGCTAAATATTACTTCCTTATTTGCTTAAAAACACAACCATCAGATCAAGGAACAGGGTACCGGATGGAAAAAGGGATTGTGGTATTAGATGCCGATCAAAAACAGTGTCAGGATCTCTGTTTGGATCTGGAAAAAAATCGATATGCAGCCAGCCCCATTTATTCGATCGAAAATCTGGTTGAGCGCCTGAATGAAACCGATTATCTGGCGGTTATTGTCGATATCGATACCATCGCCATCGACAATCGCACTGTCAGAGAGCTCACAATCAAGTACCCCGGTGTCTATTTTTTCTGTTTATCAAAGGATCGGTTTCATCCTGAATTAAAAGATGCCATATGCTACCACATTTATGCATGTCTCAACAAACCGGTTGATCTGGATGAACTTTTTTACTGGCTAAGGAGTATTTATGAAAATGAAGCAGACCCTCGTACCGAATCGGAAACGTGATTGCCGTATTTTTTTTATCATTTTTGGGACAATTCTGATAGGGACCCTATTTTTGCAGGGCACAGCTTTTGCGGTCGACCAGAAACCGCAACCCCGGATGGAACTGCCGCCGCCTGAAATTCCCCAGCCACAGATGTTCTGCGGGTATTGTCACATTCTCACTTATCCGGACATTGTTCAAAAAGGTTACACGCTTTGGAAAAAGGGCAAACATAACCAAGTTGGCTGCGTGGAGTGCCACTATCCACCCAAATCAAAGACCAGGGCAGTGGCGGAATCGAGCCATATCCCGAATCAGCCGCCGGGACGGTTTTCTTACATTTCGCTGGGTGGCGAGACGATCCGGACCAAACCGCGCATATCCGATACCAGTTGCATGACCTCCAATTGCCACGGGAACCCGGATGATCAGTTCAAGACCAAGAAAATCAAGTTCACTGAAAAAGTGCTTTTTGTCCATGAACCTCATTTTGATAAAAAGAAGCAGATCGAAGGCATGCAAGTCAACTGCACCACCTGTCACCAACACGAAACAGATCAGAAGAAGTTCGAAGTGAGTGCGGCCACCTGTTATCTCTGTCATTTCACAAACGTCAAATTCAACGAGGATCGAGGCAGGTGCGAACTCTGCCATGAACTGCCAAAAAAACCGATTCAGACCTCCGGGGATAAACCGATCACTCACCAGATGCTGAAAGACGCCGGTGTCTCGTGCGCCGGCTGCCACATCGAGCTCATCCAGGCAGCGGGCGGTGGAAAGTACGAGGCTTATTTCGAAAATGGTGAGCTCAAAACGACCTTGGTTTTAGGCGCCGGGAGAATGAAAAAGGAGAGCTGCCTGGACTGCCACGATCAGGCCCAGGCGCTCAAGGAAGAAAAAAACAAGAAATTGATGCACGAAAAACACGTGACGATAAAATCAGCCCGTTGCTCTGATTGCCACCGGCCGATCACACACGCCAAGGCTGATTTAAGCAAGCCTTTAAAAGAGCTACCTATGCGCGTGGGTTGTGAGGCTTGTCATTTGGAACCCCACCGTTATCAGCGTTTTCTGTCCGCCGGTCCCAAGCTTGAGGGGGTCTCCCGGACGCCGGACTTCATGTTCAAAGCAAGGACCAACTGTCTAGGGTGCCACGTTGAGCAGAAAGTCACGCAAAAGGGTGGAAAGGTCCTGACGGCGTCGGGAAAAACCTGCGTCCGCTGCCACACCAAGGACCACGATAAGATGCTGGCTGAATGGAAAACCGACCTTGCTAATGAAATCAAAGATGTCAAAGAGGTGGAACAGGAGGCCGTGGACGCCCTGTTGGAGGTCAAATCAGAACTTTCAGAAGCCAAACTGGCCGAAGCCGAACAGATGCTGAAAGAGGGACGCGAAACCTTGAATATCGTCCAACACGGCAACGGGGTTCATAACAAAAAATATTCTATCATGCTGATTGATGCAGCCATCACCCGCTTTGAGGATGTACTTGATTTCATAGAAGAGGGTGAATAACAAATATTATTTTTTTTATCGCTAACTCTAAATTATAAGGAGGCAGTTATGAACGAAAATGTTAACATTTCACGGCGTCAAGTGCTCAAAGGTGCTGGCGTGGCAGCACTTGCCGGAGCGGCAACCCTTGTGCCGGCCGGTAAAGCGATCGCTGCTCGAGCTAAGGCGCCACGGTGGGCTTTTATTGTTGATTTGCGGCGTTGCTTCGGTTGCCGTTCGTGCACCGTTGCCTGCAAGGCCGAATTCGGTGTTCCGTTGGGCGCCTTCCGTGCCGCTGTTTATGAGGAAATTACCGGCAAGTATCCCAAACCCGAAAGGCATTTTTTGCCCAAACTGTGTAACCACTGCGAAGGCAACAAAGAAGACAAGCTTCCGCCATGCGTCAAGGCATGCCCGGAATATCCGAAAGGACGGATGAAGTACACCACTGCTGAGGGCAAAACGATCCGGTATCGGTATGGCGCCACTTACAAACGACCGGATGGATTGATCCTATGGGACAACGAGCTCTGTATTGGATGCGGCAAGTGTATCGCGGCGTGCCCCTACGGTGCCCGGACTTGGAACAAATTGCTCCTCTCGGGCAAAGACAAGACCAAAAATGCCATCACCAAATGCACTTTATGCCAGCATCGGATCGACAAGGGGGTCGTCCCCGCCTGCGTCAACATCTGCCCCGCTCGTGCGCGGATTTTCGGTGATTTGAATGACCCGGACAGCGAAGTTTCCAAGCTGGTTAAAGAGTTCGGGCTTTTGAAAAATCGGAACGAAACCACCCTGCTTCCGGGAGAAAACACGGTTCCGATGTGTTTCTATATTGATCCCAAAAAGGCATTGACAAAAATGGCTGAAGCAAAAAAGAAATATGTTGAGAACGAAGCCTGGGTAGATCAGATTGCTTGAAATAGACTAAAAAGGAGGAAATAAAATGATACGAGATATAACACGCCGTGATCTTTTTAAGCTCGCGGCTGCAGGCGCCGCTGTTTTGGCTTCAGGGAAAGCGACCGGTTCCCTCGCCCTTGCCGGAACGGTCGATTTTGTGCAAGGCGGGAAGGACTTCTCTCCTAAAACCGGTGCCGAAAGACAGATGATACCATCAGCCTGCTGGAACTGTGTGACGAGAGACTCCATGGTTGGGTTTATCGAGGATGGAAGGCTTGTCAAACTGGAAGGCCAACCCAATTCCATCAGAGGGAAAGGCAAAATCTGTGTTAAAGGAGCTGCCGGGATCAACCAGCTTTACGATCCGGACCGCGTACTTTACCCGATGAAACGCGCCGGCAAGCGGGGAGAAGGGAAATGGAAGCGGATCTCCTGGGATGAGGCCCTGACCGAAGTGGCAGGCCGGTTGAAAAAACTGCGGGATGACGGTCATCCGGAAAAATTTATGTTCCATTACGGCCGGATGAAGGCCTCCTCCAGCAAGATTATCAAAAGCGCTTTTCTGGGCGCCTATGGCACCAAAACCATCGGCAACCACACCTCCATCTGCGAGGGGGGGAAATGGACGTCCCAGGAGCTGACCTGGGGCAAACACTACGACAACTGGGATTTTGACAACACCAAGTATGTGCTCAATTTTGGAAGTGGTTGTCTGGGGATGCATACCAACCATATCCCTGTTGCACAGCGGCTGGTCTCGGCGGTTACTGAACGAAAGGTAAAACTGTTCACCTTTGACGTCAGGCTCTCAAATACGGCGGCCAGATCCACGGAATGGATCCCGATCAAGTCG
>DRHF01000210.1 GCA_011049715.1 Desulfobacterales bacterium | reverse complement strand
TTGCACGCCCGGGGGATCAATGCCGAAACTATCCGGACCGCTTACCTGGGATGGAACCCTGGAAAAGACGGCCGGGACCTGTGGCGCCACCGATCAACGTGGGGTTTGCCCGAGGAGTTAAAAGAAAATGGAAAGGCCAAACGCCTGTGGCTGCCCAAAGGGTTAGTAATCCCTTTATTATTACAAGATACCGGGGGAAAATTACAGAATACCGGGGAAAAATTACAGAATGTTGAAGAAAAATCCTGTGGATCCCCACAAATAAACGGTTGTTATCAAGTGAAACGGGTCCGCATCCGGCGTTTTTGCGACTGGCTGCCTCCTTTTTATGTGATACCCGGCTCCGCCATGGACGCTATGGCGCTGGCTACCGCCCACCACGCCGCCGTGTTGATCGAGTCGGAGCTCGACGCAATCCTTATCAACCAGGAGGCCGGGGATTTGGTGTCGGCTATTGCTATGGGAACCGCCCGGGCGAAACCCGCCGGCGTGGTGTTGGACCAGCTCGTCAAAGCGGCCGTTATTTTAGTGGCCTTCGATTATGATACTGCCGGGGCAGAGGCGTTTGATTTTTGGAAAAATCATTTTCCCCAATCCATCCGATGGCCGCCGATCGGCGGTAAGGACCCCGGCGAAATGTTTGCCGCCGGGGTATCGATCAGAGATTGGATTCGAAGTGGAATCCCTGCCCTATGTTCTCCCGGACCGTCGTTGTTAAGCCAAAGGAAAAGGGTGGGCGGCGCATTGAAACCGGAAAAAAACGCGCCGGCCGCGACGGAAACCGGTTGCGACCCCATACAACAATTGGCCGACCTGCTCAAAACCTCGCCCGTTTCCATCCATAATACCCCGGATCGCCGGCATCTCCGGCAGCCGCGCAAGTGGGCCTCGGCCAATTGGCAAAAATCAAAGCAGATTTCCGAACTGGTATATTTTAACCCGGAGGTTTGGGCGTTTTTAAATGAGCATCCGGCGGAAGAAATTACAGGAAAGAATATTTTAGATGGAGGGAAATCTAATGCAGATTAAAGTCGAAGTTAAAAACGAGATCCTTGGAGACCGTGTTTTTTGGGAAGGTGACGAGTCGGAGATTGACCAAATAAAGAACATACCTGCAAAAATGACTGCTGAACGGGTAGTTAAAGATGGTCGAGCAAGAAAATTCGGAATGTGGCATGTTTCGGCAAGTAGTAAAAAGATGGAGAATGGAGAATGAAAGACGCACCGACCCGGCCGGCGATGAGATATCACGGAGGAAAGTGGAGAATCGCACCATGGATTATCAGTCATTTTCCGAAACATAAAACTTATGTCGAGCCGTATGGTGGCGCTGCCAGCGTGCTCTTGAGAAAGCGGCGGAGTTCTGGGGAAGTCTATAACGACCTGGATGGGGATGTGGTTAATTTATTCCGGGTTTTACGATCGCCGCTTCAAAGGGAACAATTGATAGAGTCGATCCGGTATACGCCGTACGCACGCAGCGAGTTTCAAGTAGCGTTCGAGCCTGCGGATGACGCCGGCAACATTGAGCGAGCCCGCCGATTATTAGTTCGGGCTGAAATGGGTTTTGGATCCGCCGGCGCAACGCGAGGGAAGACCGGCTTTAGATGTCAAACTCATGCGCATTTAGACAGAGATCCCCCGGGAAGAAGCGTACAAATGGTATGGGCCGATAAAGTAAATGTTCTAAAGAAAGTGGCAACACGGTTTCAGGGAGTGATGATCGAGAACCGGCCGGCGATGGAGGTAATATCGTATTGGGACCACCAGGAGAAAACGCTGTTTTATATTGACCCGCCATACCTTCCGGGTGTGCGGGACTCACACACCCACCGGGCTTACAGGCACGAAATGAGCGATGATCAGCACGTCGAATTATTAAAAGAGTTATGCGCGTTAAGGGGTATGGTGGTCATCAGCGGGTACCAATCCGATATATATAATTCACTTTTATCGGGCTGGCACACAGAAGGACGAAGTGTATCCGCCGCCGGGAACCGAGGGTCAGTTGTTCGCGTCGAGCGGTTGTGGATGAATCAAGCGGTTGTTGACCAGTTAAATAAAAAAGGGCCACTTTTTGATGGATGAAATCATCACCGAATGCGTTGTATGTGGCAGTCATATTTGTGCCGGAAGTTGGCCCCCGGTTTGTAGTGAAAATTGTAAATTCGAATATGAGCTGGCGTGTGAGTTTAGCCGGTGGGCGGCGCGCGAGGTGGCCGCATGGCGCAAAGCGCAAAGGGGAAAAAGATGGAAAAATTAATGTATTGCGAAAAACTGGCATGTAAAATGACGCCACATGCCTGCGCCGCCCGGCGGGATCTTGTTAAAGAACAGGCCGCGCCGGAAGAAATGCCCAGGAAGCGCGGCAGACCAAAGACAAAGGTCACGATCATCGGACCCGAGAAGTGCCTGGAATGCAAAACCGGGTTGATAGAATTAAAAAAAGACCAGGTCGTCGGGGTAACCGACGAAGGGAACCGGGCGAAAACGTGCACGGAATGCGGCGAGAAGAAGGGGGTATATTATTTTGACGCCAACAGGAACATTTGCGTGCTTTGTGTAAATAAAAGGAAAGAAGAGAGGAGTGAGAAGATGGCACAGAATGAGGAAGTCCGGAAAAATAAGGACCTTGAAGACTTTATAGAGGTGGAGACGATAGGTAAGGGCCTAACTTTGGCCAAGCAAAAAGCGGATTTACAAAACGTGTCCTATACCGGCCCGACACTGTCTTTGGATTTCAGCCTCGTCGCCGGCCTGATGGAAGCATTACAAAAATCGGCCGCTGAAAATCTCCGTACCGTCGAGCTCCAGGCGCTGTTTATTATCAAGTACTGGTTGTCAAAACCGGCGGGCGGTGAGGAAGGAGGAGAAAACAAATGAAATTGAAATGGCGTGAGTATGTTTTAGGATTTTTTCAGAGCATCGCTTTGGTTTACAAATGCGGGGGGTTTGCAAAAGCCGGAATCTATATGGAGAAAGAGCATGATAGGTTAATGAAGGAACTCGAAACAACGAGGATTGCAGGTTTAAGACTGCAAAGAAAAAATAAACTGCTTAAAGCATTGACTGAGACAGTAAATGCGCGGGTGGACTTTGGTCAATGGGGAATAGACATAATGAAGCTGGAATGTGTTGAGCTCCAGGGATGTCTGGAAGCATTTATGTCTGAATTATTGGATGCGACCATGGCCAGGGCTGATGAGTGTAACGACGCGGAGCTTACAAAGGAAGTTTCGGCGGGAATTATAAAGTTAATCAAGGCGGAATTAGGTTCGATCAAGGAAGGGCAAAACAAATGAAAACAATTAACCGAAGGTCTTTTTTGGGAAAAACCGCTGGGTTATTTGGGCTGTTTTTTCTGTTGCCATCCGAAGTGATGGCAGAGAGCCATAAGCAGTTCGGGCAGGAAGTTACAGTAAAGATCGATGCAAGCGGTATAGACCGAGAGTTAGAGAGATTAATGTATAAAACTCTGGGAAAAATACAGGTCCGGGCGTCGGAGGAAGGGACCGAGCTCTTGATGGGAAGGTGAGGTAGCTGCTCAATAAACAAAAAGGCAACATGTACGGTTTCGTGACCCACACCTTGAACACGGTCAAGGGGAAGTGCCCGCACGATTGTTCGTATTGCTACATGAAGCGGTGGGGTCCGCAACCCGAGCTGCACTTTGATGAATCGGAGCTGAAAACGGATCTGTATAAGTATGGAGAAAACCAATTCATCTTTGTCGGGTCGTCGTGTGATATGTGGGC
>DRHF01000209.1 GCA_011049715.1 Desulfobacterales bacterium | reverse complement strand
TTAATGGGGACGCTGTTACCTTCTGACCTTATTGCAGATATTCGTTTCCCAAGTGTTATTATTCATCAGGGGAGGCCAAGGCGCACGCAGACACGTTCGTAGTTTTTCACCGCCCACTTCGTTCGAGACACCCCAGTACCATCTACCGGAGCTACCCCAGTACCATTTTCCGAAGCTACGGGGCACGGCGGGGCAGGCAGAGATCACGGAGGGTTTGATTTTTTATAGAGAATCGGGAGATTTCGATTCTCTATAAATGCCAGGCCCCCCGCCAGGGCGATTCCTCCGGAGGCGGATAAATTAACAGAGAAAGCATAGAACCTGAAACTTCAAACAATATTTTCCTTGACAACATGTCTACTCATATATATTGTACATACAATCTATACAGTGGAGGGAATTCATGACATCTCAACTCGTTATTCGCATTGACAAGGAATTGAAAGAAAAAGTCAGCCGATTGGCCATGTCCGAGGGGAAAAACGCCAGTCGGGTTGTTCGGGAGATGCTCGAACAGTATGTCAATGATCGAGATATCGGCGGTCATATCGATCGAATTTGGAACCGGATCGGTCAAAGATTGAAGCAAAAAGGCATCGGACCGGACAGTGTTCACCAGGCGATTGTGGACGCGAGGCAAAAGCGGTGATCCGTGGCGTGATCGATACAAATGTGTTTGTGTCATCCTTTTTTGGCGGAAATCCCAGAAAAATTATCGATTTATGGAAAAACGGCAAGATATTAATTTGCCTTTCGCCTGAAATTGTTGATGAGTATGTTGAGGTACTCCACCGGCTCGGTTTGGGAAAGGGTGGTGAACTCGATGATCTGTTGCACTTTTTTGCAAAGGGGTACCACATCATCTTCACCTATAACACCCCAAAATTGAAGATCGTCACTGAAGATCCGGACGATGATAAATTTATTGAATGTGCTGTGGCATTAAATTCAAAGTTTATCATTTCCGGTGACAAGGCACTTTTAGCCATGGACAATTATATGGGCATCAAGATATTGCCCCCTCAAGAATTTTTAAGACACGGATTTGAGTAAAGGGGTCAAGTAACAGTTAAATGGTCTTCGCCCCAGAGAAATATGCGTTGCCCGCCTGCCATTGCAAGGCACGAGCGGGCAGGCATTTCACCCCGGTTGAACACCCTGAGGGTGCCCGGTTCAACGGGACAGGCAGGAGCTACGGGACAAGCGTCATAAATCTACGTTTGACCGTTGGTTCGGATTTCAGGGCTATCTTGTTGATTGATATATCGGTCTATCGACTGAGTGATCCGGCCGGCGGTAGCGCCATCCCATAATTCTGGTATTTTGTGCGGCAAAAATCCATTATTAAGTATATTAGTAACTTCGATGCTAAAAGTATCTGGTTTGCCAAGTCGATTCGTGCCTTGATTAATTGTGATGGGTCTTTCTGTATTTGGTCGTAGTGTGAGACACGGAATACCCAGGTAGGTGGTTTCTTCCTGAATGCCGCCGGAATCGGTGATAGCCAGCCGCGCGTTGAATAGCAGACTCATAAATTGGATGTAGGTCAGGGGAACGGTGACGGTGATGGTGGAACAATCTGTCAGCATCTTTAGAAAGCCTGTCTGCTGCAGGTTCTTTCGCGTCCGGGGGTGGATCGGAAACACCAGGTGTAGTTTTTCTGAAATTTGTACTAAAGAGTTGGTGATCGATTTCAGCACATCGGATTTATCCACATTGGACGGCCGATGAAGAGTGACCAGGCCAAAATTTTTTGGCTTTATGTTCAATTTTTTGCACATGTCTTGCTTTTCAATGACCGGTCGCAGCATTTCCAATGAATCGATCATGATGTTGCCCACCCGTTCTATCTTCTCTTTGGCAATCCCTTCTTTTTTCAGGTTTTCGTCTCCATCAACCGATGGCGTCCACAGAATGTCAGCCAATGAATCGGTGACAATACGGTTGATCTCCTCGGGCATGGTGCGGTCAAAGGATCGCAGGCCAGCTTCAAGATGTGCAACCTTTACACCCAATTTTACTGCTGCCAGGGTCGCCGCCACTGTGGAATTAACATCACCCACCACGACAGTTAGGTCAGGCTGATTTTTTAGAAGCTCTTTTTCGTAAGCGATCATCACGCGGCCGGTCTGCTCGGCATGCGTGCCGGAGCCGATGCCGAGATGAATGTGTGGATCCGGCAGTTTGAGGTCTTTGAAGAAGGCGTCTGACATGTTGAGGTCGTAGTGCTGGCCGGTGTGGACAATGATGGGCTCTGCCCAGGGTTCTTTGGAGAGCGCGTGGTACAGGGGCGCGATCTTCATGAAGTTGGGTCTGGCGGCCGCGATCAGATGTATGGTTTTAGGTTGCCACATGAAAAATTCACTTATTGGACAGGATTTACAGGATTGACTGGATTTTATCTCTCACCCCGGTACCATCTTCCGGAGCTACCCCAGTACCATTTTCCGAAGCTACGGGGCACGGCGGGGCGGGCAGAGAGCACAGAGGCACAGAGTTTTTTTTATTGGGACACCCACCCCGCGGTGAAATACGCTTCGCTGTCCTTTGGAATTGCACAGGGCACGGCGGATTTGGTGGATGATCACGGATTGTTTTTTGGTTTTTCCCAATCAAGGAAATTGCTTGGAGAAAAGAAATCATCCCTTTGGGATATTTCAACAGAGCATCTTGCCATGAAAATTACTTATAAAAAGGTCAAGTCTGGCTTTGACTGTTGGTGTTAGAAGTGAAGAAAAAAAGGTTTGAGGTAATAGGTTTGAGGAGCGCTTCGCTTGAGGCAAAATAAAGCCTATGGCTGTTAGAGGTTTGAGGCATATGATCGATAGAAAAAGCAAGGCTCAGGGTGCAAGGCGATAAAAGAACGGCGCAAGGCACACGGGCTCAGGGTACAGTTGCCTCCAGTGAAATGGCTTGTGCTTTTCGCTTTGCGAATTTAACCCTGGTGAAATGGCTTTCATATTTCACTGGGCACCGCATGGCGGCATCTTCGATTGGCGGGGCCCCGAATAGCGGGATTTGCGCTTCACTTCAAAAGGCAAAAAGCGCTAGGGTGGTTATGATAGTTTTATATCTTCGGGGGTACACACATGAATTTCGCCCACTTTTGCAAAGGCCTTATCGTTTGTTGCCAATAACTTGATCCCTTCTTGATTCATACTGGCAATAATAACCGAATCATTCACCATCAATCCAGAAGCCAGTCTCACCACATGACTCTTTACAATTGTTTCAAATATCAAAGGCTTAATTGCTATGCCCATATCCTGTATCTTCTCTGTATTGATAAAATACTCATTGAGACGTTTAAGTTTCTGTGGTGCCTTGCTGAGCTTCTTTACAACATTTGGCGGTTTCACCAGATTTTTTCTAACAGCTTCTACCATCATTAAACGATGAAGGACCTCCAGAATCACGTTAACGGTAGTCATCGCAATTAATTCGCCCCGCTCACATCTGCTCAGAAAATCACTACATTCATCGCTGACACCGACAAAATGATAAATGAAAATATTTGAATCAACAAAAATCTCAGAACCAGTTTTGATTTCAGTGAGTTTCATAAACCCCTTCTTCTTCCATGATGGCTTTCAGGTCTGCCGGAGAGATATTCATTGCTCCCCGCGTCATTTCAGAAACGTTATTATGCCTTGCATTTTTCTTTTTCTCTATCGAATCCAAATACATCTTAAGGGCATTTTCCAGTAATTGATTGAGCGCTTGCCGTTCTGAAAGCGCGACCTGTTTCGCTCTAAATATCAAACCCTCATCCAGCATGGTTCCAATTTTCTTTTTCACGGCTTGTCCTCCTTTCTTATTCTTGAGTCAGATTCTATTATCGGATTTGACATTTGTCAAGAAATATAGATACAAATCATGAATTCTAAGGACAGGAGGGGGACATCCTTCAGTATTTCAGTATCTTCGATTTTGGGTTGTTGCACTCGTTTGAAAAGCAGATTTTTTTATCTCTCACCCCAGTACGATCTTCCGAACCTACCCCGGTGAAACAACCGCAACAACGGTTTCACTGGGCACGGCGGGGCCCCGCATGGCGGGATTTGCGCTTCGCTTCAACAGGCAGAGCACGCTGAGGATGCAGAGTTTTTTTTATTGGGACACGGATTTTCAGGATTATACGGATTTTTTAGGGTTTCCATGAATTGATGATTATTAATTCAAGAAAAGAAATCATCCCTGCGGGATAAAGCCCACTTTCGATGTGTGGAATCTCGCTGCCAGCGGGAAACACCCAACATCCAACATCGTATGGAAAAACCAATAAAAGGGGGATGGGTTTACATGCCGGAAGAGCTCAAAGTTCAAAGCTGAATGCAAAAAGAGGTTAACCTTGATCCAAACCCTCACGTTCGGATGCTTTCTGAAGATTATCGTCAAAACATGAAAATACTATAGGAGAGGACAATTCTTGACGTAGTGTTAAGGCTGAAGCTAAATGAATCGAATCAAAACCCTTTAAAGCATGTTTTTCTGCCAGGTCACTTGCCAGCCGGATCATATCTTCTGTAACACTCAAGATTAGATAACGACTCCAATCTTTATCAAAAAATTCTTTCAGGCGATTATATTCATTTTTTGTGAATGCCTTCTCGCGAAATCTACGAGCAAATGCCGCTCTTGCTTCGGCGAAAGCAACAAGTGAGGTTGCCGTGACTTCAGAAGATTTGACCAGAGCATCAACTTTCGATGATTCATCTTCTTCAACATACAATTTCACCAGGCTGCTGGTATCAAGATATACGATCATTCTATCGTCTGTCTTCGATAACAGCTCCGGAAACGCTTTTGCCTCTTGAAGCAATCCGGGGTGTCATACCAGTCGGTTTGCTCCCGGACCAGGAAGCCACGCCACGTTGGATCAACTGGAATATTTTCTTTTCTTTAGAAGTTGCCTTTTCGAAAGGCATTATGACAGCGATCTCTTTTTTCCGGTCTGTGACAATGATTGTCTCTCCGGATTTCACCTGCTTCATATAACGGCTTAAATTTTCTTTTAATATTCTTATGCCGATGGTTTCCATGATTTCAATTCTTTATATTTTCAATGATGTGACTACATTATTATAGCATGTTGCCTCATTTGTCAAGTGTCAACTGTGAAAAGCGTCGTAGTAATGTTGAGAGGTCAAGTCTGCCGTTGACTCTTGGTAATAGAAGTGAAAAGTAACAAGTGAATAGTAAATAGTGAAAAGTGAAAAGAACAGGAATAAGGGTTATGGATTACGGATTAAGCATGGAAGAACCGGTTTCCCCGCTTTGGGCGGCATCTGCGACAGGCGGAGCCCCGAATAGCGGGATTTGCGCTTCGCTTCAACAGGCAAAAAGCGCGAAGAGTTTTTTTTATTGAAAAACGATGGGGTCGCATCGTAATTAAAGCAGAAAAGCATATTGCCTGGCACCATGAATAATGCGTCGGATTTGAATAAATTCGGGTTTGACCACATAAAAAACGAGATATTTCTGAACAATTAGGATTCTATAGCCAAGTTTTTCCAATCGTTCATCTCTTGGGATTACACCGATATCGGGATTGGATGACAGATGAGAAATTGACAGGTCAATCGCTTCGAGAAGGGATCTCGCAGCAGCCGGTCGATCCCTCATAATATAATCAAAAATGTCTTCTAAATCTCTTTTAGCTGTCGATAAATATCTTATTTCCAGCGAGCCGGTCACTTGATTTTATCTTTGAGCTGTTTCATGAGCATTTTATGGGAAATGCCCGTTTCACCCGATGCATCCAATATTTCTGCTTCGCCCAGTTTTTGATACAATTCAATCAAGCTTTGAATGCGCTCATAATGCGCCTGGCTCATCACAACCATATCGCCTTTACCGTTTCGTGTTATAAATACGGGTTGATCCTCAGCATGGCAAATCTCGGATATTTCCATCGCATGGTTTCGTAAATCAGATATGGAGCGTATCAATGGCATCGTCATCCTCCTATCATTATTTTGATATTATATTATCATAATAATGATATATGTCAAGCCGAAACTAAAAAGGGGCACCAAAGGGTCAGGATTTGCGGGGCGATGGTGAATTATTGACATTTATAAAGGGGTTAAGTCTGCCGTTGACTCTTGGTGATTTTTTTATCTCTCGCCCCGGCACGATTTCCCGAACCTACGGGGCAGGCCCCGGTGAAATACGCCCACCCGACTCGCCTGAGCCCGCCCGGCATTCGCCTGAGGCAAATCCGATGGCGGACGGGCGAGAGCGATGGCAGGCAGAGGACTGATTATAATTTTCGAAGCTTCGACGGTCATAGCGATTAAATCAGAAAAAGACCGGCGATATCCTTAAAATGTGCATCTTTAGTAAACAGCTCTAAACCGTTTTGAAATGCCACGGCTGCGATCCAGATATTGTTCGTGGGGACGGGCTTTCCGATTTTTCTTAAATTGTTTATAATTCCGGCATAATACTCGGATGTATCTTCATCCACGGGGTAGACAACCACCCGTGAGCTGTCCAAAAATTGTTCGAGTTCCGTCCTGTTTTTTCGTTCTCTGCCGCCCCCCTTGAACCCGGCAAGGAGTTCACCGATGCTGATCACAGAAAATCCTATTTCCTCGACCTTGCGAAGTACCTCTACAACGTCATCGTCTCCTACGAGGGCATGAGAATAAATATTCGTATCGATTAAGATCCGTCTCATTGCCATAATTCCAGGTCAATTTTTCTTTGGTTGTCAACGCTTCCTTGGATTTTTTCAAATTCTGCATCCGACCATTGCCCAAAAAGGTCGTCCAAATCATTATGGGTTCTTGTATATCGTTTTTTCTTCTGCATTCCGATATTTTGTTTAATCAAATCTAAAACCAGTTGATTCACGCTCTTTTTTTCGCTTTCGGCAACCTGTTTTAATTTTACGGACATGTCGGAATCTATACCCCGAATGGTAATTGCTTTCATAGTTGCACCCCTCGATAAATGCTATCATTTAATGATATCTTAATGACATCACGATATGATTTCTTTTAGGGATTGTCAAGCATAGATTTACGGGGCCCTGCGTGGTGTCCATTATGCACTGAGGGAGTGGATCTGGGGGGCGTTATTAACAAATTGTACAAACTTTTTAACATCGAAGTGAAGAGTGCTTATGGAATAGTGAAAAGAAGTGAGCTAAAGTTAAAAGTGAATAGTAAATAGTGAATAGTGAAAAGAGACAAGAGATTAATGGATTGTTATGGGTGTATCTGGAAACCTGCTGTAATAAAATGTCGAGTGACCAGTGCTTCAATGTCTGTCAGGTTTCGTTCCACCTGTTGTGAATGTTCTGCGCCAAACACCAATTCACCCAGGGTTGCTGCAGAAATACACATCTCACCTTCATGCTTCTGAAAACGTCTTTTCACCTGCTGCGGACGGTTTTTCATCGTGTAAATGACAATATTGGTATTCAGCAGATACTTCAGCATTACAAGGTTTCCCGGATCTGATCTTCCGGCTGCTTCCGCTCTGTCGTGAAATCACTGGAAACACCAGGCGCATCAAACCAGTCATCCGCAAGATCGTAAGCTTTTTTGTAAACGATCAAATCTTTTGCTGAGTTGATCTGCACTGGACTCTCAGTAGATCCCTCAGAGATCAGAGGACTATTTTTAGCCCATCTTCTGATTCTCTATATTTCTTACTGCATGAAGAACATTCCAGACCATCTGACAAACGTTCACCGCATTCGCACATATATCCAACTTGGCGCGCAGGGTTCCCTATGACGAGAGTGTAATCATCTACATCTTTCGTGACCACTGATCCTGCCCCTATAAACGAATATTTTCCTAAAGTAACACCGCAAACGATGGTGCAGTTGGCACCTAAAGTGGTGCCATGCCTGATCAAGGTGGGGCGGAGTTGGCCCATTTTTACAATTTCCGCGCGAGGGTTGTAGATGTTGGTAAAGACCATTGACGGGCCGCAGAAAACGCCGTCCTCAAGGGTGACACCTTTAAACACGGACACGTTGTTCTGGATCTTGCATTGGTTTCCGATGGTCACGTCAGGACCGATGACCACATTCTGGCCGATGTTGCAGTTTTTTCCGATGGTTGAGTTTGAAAGGATGTGGGAGAAGTGCCAGATTTTGGTTCCTGAATCGATTGTGACGTTTTCATCGATGTAGGCGGATTCGTGGACAAAAAACCCGGAATCGGGTTTTGTTTGAGGTTTGAGGTTAGAGGTAAGAGGGGTAATGTTTTTCATGATTTGTTGTGATTTTAGTGTAAATGAGAAACTATTTTTTCACCGCCCACTTTGTCCGCCGCAGGCGGACTCATTCAAGACGCAGAGAGAAAAAGGGTTGAGGTAATAGGTTAGAGGTTAGAGGCAAAGAGAAAAACGTTATAGGCAATAGGTTGAAGGTACGCTTCGCTTGAGGCGAAAAAATCAAATCCTTTTCTTTTCCATTTCATCGGGGTGGCCAATTCAATCCCTAAATTCTCCAATTCCTTAATTCCTCAATTTTTCAATCCTAATCGTGCTTTAATTCAACTTTGCAGCCCTTGTTGTCCAGGGATTTCTGGGCGGCCTTGAGGGCTTTCAACACCTGCAACCCCTCTCTGCCGTCGGTTTGAGGTCTGCGGCCGTTGGTAAAGCTGTTTAAAAAGTGCTCGCATTCCATTTTGAGGGGTTCGGCCTGGTGGATGTCCATCCGCTCGGGTTCTCCCTTTTCAGGGACCGGCCGGTTGTACTGCCATTTAATTTCATGGGGATAGAAGAGGAGTTTGTCTTTCCATGGCATTGTGTCGTCAAAGACCGCCATTTTCCTATCCCCCACGACCACCAGTTTCTGTTCCTTGAACGGATGGAGCCAGGAGACAAAAATGTGCGCCATCAGCCCTGAAGAAAATTCCATATGGGTGGTGGTGACATCTGCGATCTGCGCGTGAAGGTAATAACCGCCTGTGGCAGATACGCTTTGCGGCTCTTCGCAGGCCAGGGCCAGGATCATGGAAATATCATGGGGCGCAAAAGACCACAGGATATTTTCCTCCCGCCGGATCTTGCCCAGGTTCAGCCGGTTGGAGTAGATGTAATTGATACGCCCCAGTTCTCCGCTGAATGCCAGCTGTTTGAGCTGAACAAACACCGGGTGGTAGTGGAGCAGGTGACCCACCATCAGGGTTTTGTGTCTTTCAGCCGCAATTTCGATGAGCTCTTCGCCTTCCTGAATATCCAGCACCAGGGGTTTTTCCACATAAACGTGTTTGCCGGAAAGAAGCGCTTCTTTGGCCATCGTGTAGTGGGTTTCAGCCGGGGTGGCGATCACCAGACCCTCGATGTCGTCTCTGGCGATGCAGTCATCGATGGCACTGCAGGTTTCCCCGCCCGGGTATTCTTTCCTGAATTGCGCAAGCAGAGTTTCATTCTTGTCGCATATCAGCTTGAGGGCGCCGAGTTGGTGGTAGTTTCGCACCAGGTTCTTGCCCCAGTAGCCGGACCCGATGACGGCGATGGCGTGAGAATCATGGGTTTTATGAGTCGATTTTTTTTTAATCATTTTAATTATCCTATTTGGCGCTTTCGCACCGGTAGGAGGTTGGAGGAGCGCTCCGCTTGAGGCGAAAAATTAAATCCTTTTCTTGCCTCGTAATGAGTTGATCAGGCCGTTGAGTTTGCGATCGATTTTTTCACATTTATTTCTAACTTCAACCGATTCATTTGACGCAAAAAGCGTATTTCGTCGAAAGATCTCATTTAACGTCACGACCTCATAAAGGGATCCTTATGAAATATGAAGATACTGGATGAACTCTTTTTTGTATTGGCGACCCTTTCCTTCGGCTATGTTTTGTGCAACAGATGCTACCGCAGCCTCCATTTGACTGACGAGCCTGAGATGCCTATTTGCAGGAACTTTTTCGACCAAACTCAAAACATACTCTGATAAATCAACAGACATCTGGTACACATCAAGTTTCTCAAATGGAAAAACATACTCACTCATTTTTGCCTCTAACCTCTACCCTCCAACCCCTTAATCCTTATTCCTGTCCTTTTCACTCTTTACTGTTCACTCTTCACTCACTTAGTAAATCTTCCAAAATTGCCTCGCACACTTTCGGCAGCAGCGCATAGTCCCGGGGGTAGCAGATACGTCGAAAAGATACTGAATTGACCATCCGGCCCATGTACTGGAACTCTTTTTCGAGTTGCTGATGGGTTTCGAGGCCGGTGTTGAAATGGTGCCGGACCAGTTCCATAAACGCCTCTCTGGCAGGCAGCGATTTTACGGTGATTTTCCCGTTGCTTTTCACGCCCGAATCGTTGCTTAAATCGTATATCCGAAAAAGCGGTTCGGGCTCGGGTTTAAAATGGATCAAACCTTTGTCCTGACCGAGACGCCTTTTCGTGGTGTAAGAGGCCACCGCCGGCAGAGACGACCCACGGTTGAAGAGCACAGAAAGCGCTTCTGGCCACAATCGCATGGCTGGGTATGATGGGATGGTCGGAAACCCCGGTACGTTTTCATCGATCAGTAAACAATCGTCTGCAACCACCGGATACCCTTTTCGTCCCAAAAAGGCAGCCAGGATTGACTTCCCCTGGCCGGACTCACCAATAAAAGCGATAGTTTTATCTTCGACGAACACGGCGCTGGCATGGAGCACCAGCCTACCCTGGTGGCTCACGACCAGGGGGACCACCGTATTCAAAAACAGGTGAGTGATGGCATCTGTCGCAACATCTGAAAGGGGATGGCACTGAATCTGTTTTGCAAGCGTGTCCACCTGGAAATGGGCCATATCCGGAAACCTGAGGTGAAAATTGGCATCATTTCCACCCACCATCAACCAGGGGTCCCCATCGTCCAGGGTAAATTGCCGCACCCAGTGACAGTTGGGTAATTTCCGGCTGTTCAGAACCTCAAAGCGAAAGTCAGGCGCCTTTCCATTAACAAGTGGAAGTTCTGGAAGGTGAATAGTGCTTTCTATTCTCAGGCCGCAGATTCGATATGAATAATGGTTCATAAAAGTCAATAGACAGGGACCAGAAGTCGGGAAACGGGGAACAGGATAGCATATTGAAATGCCCCGCTAGACCCTGGTTAATAC
>DRHF01000208.1 GCA_011049715.1 Desulfobacterales bacterium | reverse complement strand
TAAATCATATGAGAAATCGGATTCGATTCAGTAAATAGAGAACCGCTTCAGGTCAGTTGGAGTACGAGAATCCGAAATAGTTATTCATTTATACCCAAATTAATAAATTTTGGTCAATCATTTTTGAAGATTCAGGCGCTGTTGAGTCGGGTAGACCGGAGGAATTTCACCTCCAGTCCCCCACAGAACCGTACGTGAACCTCTCGATTCATACGGCTCTTGCCAGCCATTCTCCTGAAATCTCACGATCTCAAGTCGACGCCGAAAGAAATCCGGTTCCTCCCAGTTTCCTGGTTGACCATCACTTACTGCGAGCTGACTCATCCACTTCGCTCCAACCCCATTACAGGACCTTCAACACTAATACTGGATGATCCGCCCCCTTCATATGCATCGATACTTTCCCCTTTGGTGGATCTCACTTATAGGGTTTTCTCTTAACATCATATGAAGAGTTCCCACGTTCCGCACAAAAGCCTAACTCAGATTCATGCCACCTTTACGCCGGAGGCCGCTCAGGCAGTAAGCAGGTTACCCCTGAACTCATCCTGGACCCATAATAGAAACCCAGTTTTGACCTCGTCTATAATCTTTCGACGCCTCATCGAATGGTTCGCTTTCGCTCATCTCTCTGAGTCACACCTGCCGCGATCCTATGCCGTGACTTTTCCCAAACGCTCACCACCATGGCTTTTTACCACAGCAGCTTTAGGTGGTTTGAAGCCTGCTCCTGCAAACCGGCTCCGAGGGGCCCTCCCTCATCTTTTGCGCAGTTACGCACACTTTATGAAAAAAAGCGCGCTCGTGGCGCACTACTATGAGAGTATCTCAGTTCTTGAAAAACCTGAGATATCATCTAAATTCAGACCAAAATTTGATGGATTTATAGCCTGACATTCCTGTCCACCGGAATAGAAAAACATCTTAAACCAATTGCAGATATCATTTAATGATAGCGTCCGTCATGGCAACACTGTAAATGCGGTTTGAAATGCTGCGTATTGATATTTGAGCAAAGTATCAGGAATCTCTGGAGCGTGCCTATTAATATTTACTGTAATGGTCTGTGCTGCGATCAAACTCACTGGGCACTCTTCATAGAGTTGTGCGATTGCTTCGAGTTTGAATCCGATAGGACCTCCGGCGTATTCTCCCTTTTTGCCTCGCTTTTTGATTGCAACCATATCCACATTTTTTGCACGGAGAAAAGCGAACAAAGAATCTCTGAACGCACGAACCTCTTCTGCATTTTCATCATCTGCAATCTTTATCTTGCGAGGCTTAACATCAAGGTGGTGAAAGTCGGATTTGTTTCCGCTGAGCAGAACAAGGCGAGATTCAGATGCTGCCATTTCCATGCCGCACACGATCATGTACACCTCCCATGAACATGGATTCTGTTAAGGAAACTAATATTTCATGGCATCACGTGAAAGGATGCCTGACGTTATTTTCCCTAAAACCGATATATTTGTAACTGTCTTTTTTCAGTTTGTAAAGACTGCTTTTAGTACATCTTCAACCGTATTGAATAGAATTTATCCAATAGTTTGAGCAAAATAACAAGATTTGGTTTCCCCTTTCCCAAATTCTACCGAGATTTAAGAGTTATTCTATTAAATTCTGCAGAACGATTTAATCTTTATCCTCCCTCGTCGTCTTGGTCATTCAAGATTCAATACCTGACTCTGTTGTCTTCTAATTTTTTACCGAGTTTAATCACTGATCAAGGTTTGACCCCATTCCCCTCAATATCGTTAAATCCACGTAAAGTTTTAAAGCACGGACCCCAATAAGGTCTTTTAGTCAAAAAATTTTTAATCAGCTCATAATAAGTTCAGCCAAAGGCTTCAATTTGACAATCTCCTGCTTGAAAAACTGAACGATTTTTTTCTTTTTTATGGAGATTTGATCAACAGGATATTGCCAGCCGAATCGAAACGCATAGTTTGGTTTTGGATTTTTAGTCCTTGCATAACTCAATTCTGTTTCATTAAACAATCGACCTGATGAATGTTTTATCCGCCCGGACTCCATTTGGTACAGGACAGTACTTTTAAAATTGTCCCACTGTTTTTTAAAGACTTCGATCTCTTCAAGGATTTCTTTGGCCTGAAAGGTACCCGCATCTTTTGGAAAACCAGGAATCAAGTCCCATATGAAGTTACTCAATGGCCTATATTGAAGTTTGTAATAAACAAACAGTTTCAAACCAGACTGCTTTTTCACTGCAGCATCGACCTTATCGCCTTTGTTTTTTAGGCATGACATTAT
Organism: Desulfobacterales bacterium; assembly: GCA_011049715.1. Lineage (GTDB taxonomy): Bacteria > Desulfobacterota > Desulfobacteria > Desulfobacterales > UBA2156 > UBA2156. The sequence goes on along the minus strand of DRHF01000208.1, from coordinate 4,553 downwards.
GCGTTTCACTGAATGTTGTATCTCCGCGTTAAGGGTTAGCTCCATACTGTATTCAAAATAAATGATATTAATGTTTGGATAATGGTTGACATGAATTTTTGGGTTTTTGTCGTAGAAATAAAAGCCACTGTGCGTTTCTATGGCCTGGGTGGGGACTCTGGAAATGTATGTATCAAAATTCTTAAAACTCAAAACCGGCTTGATCTCAGTCTTTAGCAGTTTCATAAATTTTGATATTTTTCGATGAAACAGCCGCTTAGAATCGGCATAGTCTTCATCAGGAATTTTACCTAGCGATCCCAGCATGGAAAAATCCATCTCTGAAAATCCGCTAAATTTGGCGATACCTATCAACTCTAAAAAATCGCAGAACTGTTCAACGAGAAAGGCGTCAAGGCCCTTTAATTTTCCGGATAAGATCCGGAATTTTTCACTGATGTCCTCCCATGTAATTCTTCGCTCCTTGGTTGCCGTGCCAAAGAATTGATTTATCTGGGACTTGATTTGCTCCTCGATTAATGGACTTTGGGTCTTGGATTCGATCAGGATGGCTGTATCGTTGCTGAATATGCAGGCATCAGGTATAGTTTTTGTGACGGAATACGATTTACCTGATTTTTCCTGTGTATCGGCGGAAATAATTGCTAGCATAATACGTTTGGGATGGCGGCGATAGGCATTCGTATCTGAAACCTGAAAATCGAAATTAAAAGCCCCGGGGGCTTGTTTAATATGTAAAATTTGAAGAAAACTCTTTAATACGGCAGGACCGCAGTGATCGAACAGATTGAGTAGCGCCTTGGTGACATCGTTTTCAAGATGCGCCACTTTGATCTGACCGGTCCTCCCCTTTAAAATCTGGTCTTCAAATACCTTAACGCCCTGATGCCAGAATATGTTCTTATATTTCGGGTCCATTTAGTAAACTCCTTTGTCAGAATATGTCTGTGCTGAAGTTCGAAAGCTTTTAACGATACGATTTAACCATACCCGCCCACCAGGTGATTTAGGCTGGCATTTTTTCTAGGCAAATCGTCCACCAAAACCATAACCTTAATCTGTCAAGATTCAAGAGCTTACCCTATTGTCTTTATTGCCTTGTTAGATTTTATATACTCTTGATTTTGACCAAAATGTGCTTCCTTATGACAATTTGGACACAGTGCGCCAGCATTATCAACCGTATCTTCCCCACCCTCTGATAATAAAATCCAATGATGCACTTCTAAATAAGGAGAGCTATTTGAAGCTTTTAAGAACGGTGCTTCCAATTTGCATAATTCGCATTTACCATTCGCCCTTTTTAATACCGCTGCAACTACATCTTCGTTTCTTCGGTAATCATATGATATGGTTTGGACTTTTTCGGGGAATTTGGGCGCATTAGCCAATCGATCATTTATTGATTCATCATCATCTTTTAAAGATTGAGATACAGATTTTTCAAATTCATCATATAGTTGGTCCTTAACAATGGTTTTCTCAATTGATAGTAATGGTAAAGCGTGAACGTAGCTCCAGCCTCCTGATCGTGTACGATTCTTTAGAGGTTTTTTATCACTCGCTTTAATTAAATTTCCTACAGATAATTGGTTCGTTAATTTTTTTAAGTTGACAATTGAGATAAGGTTTACACAAGTTTTTCCATTAACTTGAAAATAAATTTCATCTTCATTTGGCTGATTTTTTTTTATTTGACTATTCAAAAAAGTTAGCCTTTCCTTGGACAGACCATTTTTGTCTTCCCATCCAACAATATCTGCCATGTAACATATTTGATTGAGTTGAACGGTTGTTGATAAATATAGAGGTACCGAGATTTGGAGGCTAGGAGGGGAATTTTTAAGCTGTTTTATCGCAGATGTTGAGTACGGCTGTAAATAAAAAACCATGTTCGGGTTAATTTCTTTTGATTTAATAATTTCTTCAAGAACATCTTCATATACACCATTTAAAAATAATGCGGTTTCCATAATTCCCTCCTAAATAGAACGCCCCGCATAAACAGCGGAACAAGCACCAGTTTTAACCGTCTGCCTTAATGCGGATTTAGACCACACCTGGTAGCTCGACATCCAAGAACCTTTCATCGCCCGCGCACCAACCCAAATACAGGCGAGGTGATTTAAATCGTTGTACAATGTATATATCAGGTGACAATGGCGTTGCTGACATGGCTTCACAAAAAGACGAAAAATCCTCTCGCCAACGACGGGTAGCGCTAAACGAATGGACAAGCATTACCGCCGAGCAGGCATGAAAATCCTCCGCCGTCCTTAGTGCCGAAACTGTTCTGTGGAGGAGCTGATACCTAATTTCGTCTTTCAAAGACGCGTCAAGACGTAACGCGGCGTGCAGGTAATCAATTCGTTCACCTTGCCCAATTGACTCATCAGCGCGTTTCTCGCCCAGGGTCGGCCCAAAAGGTTCATCGACCTTGGCCTCGACACCGAGGACCACAAGGCCATGGTCATTGCGCGACAATGCCAACACGTCGGTATGGGAAGGCCGATTTCCTCCTGGAAGCTCAACCTCCCATTCGGGAATTGCAGCCAGTAGCTTGAGACCGATCAGCTCATCCTGGCCTGAGGCCTCAAGAGTCTGTGTGACTTCCGCTGGCAATTTATCACCAGCGGCTTCCCAACAAGCTGCAGTCGTCATGGCCGAATAGGACTTTTTCCAATGCAACCTAGGCTTTGCGAGTAAGCGCTGCCAGTCAGATGGTATTTGTGTTTGTAGGAAGATGCGTTTCATATTTCTTCTCCGGTCTAATAGTGATGATATACAGCAGAGATTCCCTCTATTACCCTTATAAAACAGAATTATTTTCTATTAAATTCTGTAGAACGATTTAATCTTTATCCCTCTCGTTGTCTTCATCCCCATCAGTTATCAACCAATATTCCAATGGCTCCCAAGGCTTTATTTTGATAGTTGTCAATAATTATTATTTAAGATGTGATGTTGTCTTCCCTTTAACGGGTGCATGTTGTTTTCATATTTCAGCCGTGAGTGTTACCTTTCATTGCCCAACGGATGCCAACATAGGGTATGAGAAAAACTGAAAATAAAAAGAGCTTAAAGAGTCCCATCCCAATATAGTTGAGAAGAACAATCTGCTCCATGGTGATACCAAAGAGTCCTCCGTGAATTCTAAAAGCCATATCTTTGCCAAGAATAAAAACGATGGCCCAAATTACAAGAAAAATTAAACCAATTCCAAAAGCCCGTATCAAAACTCTTGAAATCAGTTCGACACATTCCTTAGTATCGTCGTTAACGCTCATTGCACTCCCCTCCTTTACTTATGATTTCATGTACATCCATATAACAATGTTGATATACAGAAAAGACTCCTAATCTAACACTCCCGGCCAGTTCTGATCTGCTTTCTTAATGTAGCCGGGGATATCCTTTTCCCATTTTTTTTGAATTTTCCGGCTTAAGTTTAAGTAAAGCTTTCCATCGACGATTTTCCAGCCGTTCACCGGATCGATATCAGCAGTGGTCCCCACCGCAACGGCGTAAGCTCAATATCCCCCATAACGGGGTGCATACTTTTCCGGATCGGTCTCAAACATTTTCTTGTGCTGTTCATTGGCAAAGCGCCACCTGGCTTCCTTCCAGCGATATTCGAACGCTTTTTTTCCCTTGACCGCTTTTCGCTCCGTGAAATAGGCCACTGCGTCATAACCCTTGAGGGCAATTCCTCTCCAGGTCGTGTTGATCGGCTTTTTGGCCCATGCAGGAGCTGACATCGCGATGATCACCAGGGTAGTCATCCAACCGATCCATAGAAATCTGGGGCTTCTTGCGTAGACATTCATAAGTACCTCTTAGTATTTCGGCTTCGAAGCCACACTCGCATCTCGCGGTGACTTGTGATCCCATGTTTTTTGTCCCTGAACAGCGTTGATATACAGAAAAGAATCCCTATTTATCCCGCTTGTCCCGTAGCTCCAGAAGATGGTACTGGGGTGAAATTCTTGCCCTGTTAAACACTGTTAGTTTCTTCTGTTTATCTGGGGTGAACAACAAAACGCGAAGCCTGCCCGCCATCGCTCTTGCTCAGGCGAGTCGGGCGGGCGTATTTCACAGGGACCTGACTCTGTTGTCTTCTAATTTTTTACCGAGTTTAATCACTGATCAAGGTTTGACCCCATCCCTTTACTTTCGCCACCTTTTCAGAAACGCTGGTGAGAATGACATCACTTCCTCTTTTAATAAAACCTTATTCATGCTAAATCAATATCCGTCAAGAATTAATCAATATTCCAATGGCCCTCAGGGCTCTAATTCGATAGTTGTCAATAATTATCATTTAAGATGTTACCCCGTTGTCTTTCCAAATAGGTCAAGAGCGGACTTGACCCCTTTATTTACCGACTGCTGCGTAGGCCGTTTGGGCGTTGTAAGAAAGGCTGGCAATTTGTCTTTTCTGATTTTGATACTAGCGAGGGCTCTATTAAGCCTCTTGAGGCGTCGGTTATTTTCAATCTCATTTTCAACGCCCTCTTTTTTGAGGAATTGTTCTAGAATCAACATTAAGTTAT
>DRHF01000207.1 GCA_011049715.1 Desulfobacterales bacterium | reverse complement strand
GACGTAGACCTTGTGGAACGGGCCGTGGGGGGCGCGTCCCGGTTGCATCCCCTGGTGGTCCGGCCAAAAGGACCATTTTTGATAGGGGGACACCTTTGTGATATAATTCCACAACTCTTTTGCATTCGGGCCGGGCATTTCCGCAAGAACCATTGGGGCCAAAGCCAGACTGGCGGCACATAAAACAAAACCTACAATCATCACTATCTTTTTCATTTTAATCTCCTTTTTTATCCTTTTTTCGATTCCTTTTCAGCACAACCCACAGCAGTGGTTTAGAAACCCCATCTCAAGTTTCGCACCCCCAATGGGGCACGGTGCAGCATCTGGTGTGGGGTATATATAATTTACCTCATTGGGCGGTAAAATGTCAAGCCAAAGGCAATTTACAGCTTTGTTTTGATCACCGCTTCTTTGAGATACTGAAAAACCAAAGGTCCTTCAACGGCAACTTTTTCCCTCCCCATCACCACATGGTGCATCCAATCCAATTTTTCTTTATCAAAGCTGCCAATCTGATCCTCTATAAGTTTTAACTCATTGTGATTATGACTATATATCACAACAGGACCGTACAAAACTTTACCGATCTTTTGATGAACAGCAGCACCGATGATGAAGCAATTACTGATTTCCATGTTTTTTGGGAGTCGTTGATAAGAGAGTATTTCTGCAAAAAGCGTCAGGCTTTCAATTACACCTTCGCTATACGCTTTATTGAGGGAGGTCAATCCGTCATTTTCGATATCATCAATGTCAGACATCTCAAAGGAAAGATCGAGCATATCGATACATTCTTTTTGGATGGTTCTGACAGATTCTTCCTTTCTGCTGACGACCACATCGCCATCGTTTAAGATTTTGATAACGTTGCGAATGCTAAGCATCTCCTTAATGGTGGGGCTTTTTCTCATTGCCACATCTTCAACAGTTGTGTCATAAATTGCCAGATCATTGTCCAAGACCAAAATCCTTTGCTTACCCTTGTCTTTTTCAAGTATAAAAAGATCGAGATCCCGTTCTCGTTTGAACCTGTAAGGCTTTATTTCAAGTAGATCCCGCATGGCTTCCCTATCGATCTTTCGACCGCTATCCGGAGTTTTTATGGAAGCGAGTACCTGCTCTGAGATCTTATCGATTTTTATTTTTTTCAGCAGATTTTCTTTGAAAATCATGATTATAAATCCCTTTGAGGTAAAACGGTTTCACCAAACGTTCTGATGAACTTGCTTTAATTTTTTAGAATGAAGGTGGACATTTCGGCAAAGAAAAGTGAACATCGATAGTTGCTTCATTTTGACTTGAAAAATTACTTCGTAAACACGTAAAATAAGTCTTTTTTGATGTAAATCAATTTCCGGATGCGCTATAACAGCTACCCTAATGCACCAAGCAACCCTACACCCAGACGAAACATTTTTAGAGCTATTGGAAGCCGATGGTAAATTTGATACCAACGCCTGCTTTCAGTGCCGCAAATGCACCAACGGTTGTCCGGTCACTTTTGCAATGGATCTCTATCCCGATGAAGTGATTCGACTGGTTATCCTGGGTCAACGGGAAACGGTTTTGAAATGCCGAACGATTTGGGTCTGCGCCGCTTGTGAAACCTGTACAGCCCGTTGTCCAAACGGGGTCAAAATCGCTGAACTGATGGACGCCATCAAAGAGAGAACCCTTTTAGAGCGTGTCCCTGGACCCCAGCCCCAGATCTTAACACTCCATCGAACATTTCTAAAAAATGTAAGAAAATGGGGGCGTGCTTTTGAAGGGACACTCCTGCCCGCTTACCTGCTGCGAAGCGGTCAATTTTTGCATAAATGGCGCGAGGGGTTATGGGGTTGGGACATAAAATTCGGGTGGCGGTTGCTTTGCAAGGGAAGATTCTTTCATTTTCCAAAAAGGATCAAAGGGAAAAAAGAAATCCGTAATATTCTCATTCACCATAAAAAATAAAAGACCATGAAGATCTCCGAGTTGGCCTATTACCCTGGCTGTTCGCTGCAAGGAACAGCAAAAGATTATGCAGAATCGATCATTGGGGTTTGTGAATCCCTGGACATTCAACTGACAGAGGTTCCGGATTGGAATTGCTGTGGGGCAACCGCGGCTCACAGTATTGATCACCGGGCAAGCCTTGACCTGGCCGGACGAATTTTGCGCCTGGCAACCAAAATGCCGCAATCGGAGATGCTGGTTCCCTGTCCCATGTGTTTTAATCGATTAAAAACAGCTATTTTGGCACAGCCGTTCGATCAGAAGGCTGAAGATCCATATCGGATACCCATAGAAAAGAGATTTCCCAAAATCTGGGATACAGCCAATTTTTTCGCTACCCAACAGATGATGGAAACGATTTCAAATAAAGTTCAACAACCACTCAAGGGCTTGAAAGTCGTTTGCTACTATGGTTGCATGGCCAACCGACCGTCTGAAATCAGCGATGAAACCGATTTTGAAAACCCCCAAAGTCTGGATCGAATCGTCATGAATCTTGGCGCCACACCTATCGCTTGGCCTTTTAAGACCGACTGCTGTGGAGCGACCCAGGTGCTATCTCGCCCGGACATCGTTTCCCATCTGGTCGGCAATCTTTACGACATGGCCATACGGGTTGGGGCCCAGGCTGTTGTGGTATCTTGTCAGATGTGTCACGCCAACCTCGACATATATCAGGAAAAGATTGAAGCGGATTGGGGAAGGCGTTTTAATTTGCCGATATACTATTTTTCTGAGCTGATCGGGCTTGCAAACAATGTAAGCGGGGTCGGGAAGTGGCTTTCCAGTCACCTTACAGATCCTTTTCCCCTTCTAAGGGAACTCGGCTTGTGGAGCCTGCCATAGAATTTGCTTTAGGATGGGAAACTCTCTGCACCCAGGGGTGCAGAGAGTTTTATCTTGCACAACAAATAAACAAAAATGACAAAAGTGAATAGAACGAAAGGATCCGATCAAACCCTTGCGGAGTTCCACTGGAAATAAAAATAAGATCGGTTCGATAACCATTGCGGGCGGAGGGATAGCCGGTATTCAGGCCGCCCTGGATATAGCCAATTCCGGTTTTAAGGTATATCTGGTTGAGGAGAAACCCGGCTTGGGCGGAGCAATGTCCCAGCTTGACAAGACTTTTCCCACCAATGATTGTTCATCCTGTATGATGGGGCCAAAATTGGTGGAACTCGATAATCACCCGAATATTGAGATTCTTGCTTATACCGATATCATCGGCCTGGCCGGCGAGCCCGGTCGCTTTCAACTGACGCTCAAAAAGAAGGCCCGCGCCGTAGACCCGGAAAAATGTATCGGTTGCGCCGTTTGCGCTGAAAAGTGTCCGGTAAAAGTGTCAGATCCATTCAATTTGGGCCTTAGCAAACGAAAAGCCATTTATATTCCGTATCTCCAGGCGGTCCCGTTTGTTTACACAATTGACAAGGAACACTGCCGTTACTTTACCCGGAAGAAATGTCGGATTTGTGAAAAGGTTTGTGCGAGCAAGGCGATCCGGTTCGATCAGGAAGATGAGGTGGTAAAGCTTGAAACCGGGGCGGTAATTTTAGCCGGCGGGTTTGAGCCTTTTGATGCGAGTTTAAAGGGGGCATATGGACATGGGCTTTGGCCCAACGTGGTCACCAGCCTGGAATATGAGCGGATACTTTCAGCTGCAGGTCCTTTTCAGGGACATATTCAACGTATCTCTGACAATAAAACGCCTCGAAATATTGCATGGATTCAATGCGTCGGTTCACGTGATCCGGCCTTTGGACAGGATTACTGTTCCACAGTCTGTTGTATGTCCGCCACCAAACAAGCCATGATCACCAAGGAACACGACAACAGCATTGATACCGCCATTTTTTGTATCGATATCCGGGCTCAGGGAAAGGGGTTCGATCGTTTCTACGAAAGGTCGATGTCGGAAACCAACACCCGCTATGTTCGGTCCATGATCTCCCGCGTGATCCCAAATCCGGAAGATAATACCCTTTGTATTTCATATGTGACACCCGAGCACCGAATCCAGGAAGACACTTTTGATATGATTGTGCTTTCCGTCGGCCTTTCGCCAAACCCTTCTGTTTTAAGGCTGGCAAAGGAGATCGGCCTGGAAGTGGACGAGTGGGGCTTTATCACAACAGATCCCCTCGATATAGTGGCTACCTCCCGTCCTGGAATCTACGTGTGCGGGGCGGCCCAGGGCCCCAAAGATATTCCGGATTCAATCCAGCAGGCCGGCAGTGCAGCAGCACGAGCCACGGCATTGCTCGCCGATGGAAGAGGATCCATGATTGAATCAAAAGCCCTCCCTGTTGAACGCGATGTGACCGGGGAGGAACCGCGGATTGGAGTCTTTGTCTGCCACTGCGGAATCAATATCGCCGGTGTAGTCGATGTCGAAGCGGTTACCGACTATGTAAGGTCGCTTCCCCATGTGGCCTATGCGACTCATTGCATGTTTACCTGTTCCACCGATCAGCAGCAGGAAATAAAACAGGAAATAAAAACACACCGTCTTAACCGGGTCCTGGTCGCAGCATGCACACCTCGAACCCATGAAGCGCTCTTTCAAAACACCTTGCGAGAGGCGGGACTCAATCCTTACCTCTTCGAGATAGCCAATATTCGTGAACAGGATTCCTGGGTGCATCGCTTAAACCCGGAAGCTGCCACCGCCAAGGCAAAAGACCTGGTTAGAATGTCTATTGCCCGCTCTCGGCTTCTGCAACCCTTGCACAACACTACTT
>DRHF01000206.1 GCA_011049715.1 Desulfobacterales bacterium | reverse complement strand
TTGATTCTTAGACATGTTTATACCTCCAGTAATTTTCCTAAAGTTATCTTTCTAGGCCAGAGCCAGAAGCCGCTCAAAGTATGGAGCTGCCGGCTCATCGTCGTGAATATAGTGCTTCACTAACACATCAATACTGGCGTGCCGGGTCTTTTCCTGGATCGCCTTAAGCTTCATGCCCTGCTTGTAAAGCAGTGTGGCATAAGTCCTCCGGTATAAATGAGGGGAGAACTGCAGGTCCCTCTTGATTATCCCGGATTCCCTGGCTGCCGCGCCTATATCGCTGATCCGTACCCATAATCTGTGGGCTGTCATGGGCCGGACATTGTCGCCAGGATAGGCGGCCAGACTGTAGAATAGATGATCCTCCGGCCGGGGATCTCTTTTAAACTGCTCAATGAAATAGATGTGCGCTGCCTCTACCGCAGAACCGTAAAACTCCTGGCTTGCCTGTTTTTCACCTTTTCCGATAAAGTTAGCTGTCCAGGCGCCCTCATAGTGCTCCAGGTCTCCCCATTTCAACTGACAGAGCTCCGAAGCCCGCAGGCCTGAAGTAACCAGGTTGTAGACCATGGCGTAATCGGCCAATCCTTTGATTGACTTATCTCGCTGCAGCCAGGCCAGCAGGTCCCGAGTCTCCCCCTTGTTGAGTGCCTTTTTTGTCCGGTTCCCCTTTTTTGTGCGGTTCAGCTTTTTGACAAGCTTCTCCTCCATGACTTCAAAAGGAGAGATGTATCCGGGGACTATCCTGGAGACTCCGGCAAAGAACCGCTTGAGCCCACGGATCCGAAGACAGGCTGTGTTCCGGTCCACCTTCTTAACTATGTGGTCATAGTAGCCCTCGATGTGGCCGGGTGTGATCTGTAAAGGATTGAGACCGTTGGTGTGGTAGTAAAGCTGCTTAACGGATGTTAAGTAAGACCTGTAGGTGTTCGGGGATAATCCTGCACCCCGCAGCAGATACGTTTCCACATCCTCAAAGCTCTTGATCTGCTCGAACAACGTCCGGGCTTTTCTGAGAGCATCTAAAATGTTTGGGGTGTAAATTTTTTTGGTTGAGACATAATTGTTTATTATATAAAGAATTATGAATTTAGGGCTTTAAAATACCCTCCGTTTATGATAAAACATTGTGAACATACAAACATGTTTATATCTGGGAGGGTATATGATTCACAATAATGAACGAAATATTCTGAAAATGCAAGATCAAATTGAAGAATTGTCACGGCTACTTTTGAATGATTGGCAAGCGTTGGAAATTCATGCTGTAGAGGAGAAGATATTTCGAGCACTTTTAAGGATAGGAAACAACGCGCTATCAGCATATGTGGAGAAAAAAGGAACGGGGGAAAACGCATATGATGATGAGATTACAAGCCATTCGGTAAAAAACTGGAACTACATTTCTGTTTTTGGAACCGTAGCAATAAAGCGAGCATATTTTTGGGACAAAGAAAAAGGGAGTGGTGTATTTCCCCTGGACGAGGATCTGAATCTTCCGGCGAAACATTATTCCTATCTACTACAGAATTGGAACCAATTATTAGCGGTCGATAGTAATTTTGACAGTGCCCGAGAAACCCTTGAGAGGATACTTGGAATCAATATATGGACGAAACAATCAGAAGAGATAAACCAAAACGCGGCCCTCTCCGTAGACGAATTCTATGAATCCAATTCCGAAGGTGAACAAACACAGCCGATTTTAGTCGCCGAGGTGGATGGAAAAGGAGTGATCATCAGAAAAGAGACCCGGGATGACACCACCGGCCCCTATAAGCCGCGCCTTAAAAAAGGTGAAAAGAACGGCAAGAAAAAAATGGCGACAGTCACAGCGGTATTTGGTATTGATAGAAATATTCGTGATGTGGAAGACATTGTAGCATATGAAACGGATAATTCAGAGAAAAATCCCGCGAAACCGAGGCTGAAAATAGTAACGGATGATGAACCCAAACCGAAAAACAAAATTGTTCGAGCTACACTGGAAGGAAAAGAAAAAGCATTTGAAAGAATTGTAATGCAAACAGAATCACGAGATCCTAACAAGAGGTGTGACCGCATTCTCCTGATGGACGGGGAACAGGCGTTAGAGAAAAAGGCAAAAGAATATTTAACGCCGCTGGGCTTTGTAATTATTCTTGATTTATTTCACGTTATGGAACGATTGTGGACTCTTTGTTATTTTTTCTGTACGGAGGGATCGCGAGAATCAGTCGAGTGGGTAAGAAAATATTTGACCATGATCCTCACGGGGAAAGTAGGATACTTTATCGGGGCAATTCGTCAAATCATGAAAAAGAGAGGCTTTTCTCCATCGAAAATCCAAAAAATAGAAAAGCTTCTCAGGTACTATGAAAAACGCAAGTGCTATATGAAATATGATGAGTATATGGCAAAAGGATATCCAATTGGCAGCGGAGTTATTGAGGGTGCGTGTCGAAGCTTTGTAAAAGATCGAATGGAACTTGCTGGAATGCGATGGTCGGAGATTGGCGCTGAAAAAATGCTTGAACTAAGATCAATAAAGGTAAATGGTAAGTGGGATAATTATTGGCAATATTTTGTTACCGAAGAGATGCAAAGATTATATTCCGACTACGATTCCTGGAATGAACCAATTAAATTTATAGGTAAAATTGTTGCATAATCTCTCAACCAAAAGGATTTACACCCA
>DRHF01000205.1 GCA_011049715.1 Desulfobacterales bacterium | reverse complement strand
TTCAGAACATGCGTGTACGCCGAGGCTTACTGCCGCATCTCCAGCTATCTGCAGACCATGGCTTATCGGGGCTACAATCCGCTGGTGGCTATACAGATGGCCATGTCTGGGCAGCTAGAGACTGGTGGGGGTGAGTAGTTACGATTTAAGAAAAGATATTCTATTTTGCCAAGGTTATTTTAACAAGTATTAGGAGGAAAAAATGCATTTAAAAAGAAACGTACTGGCCGGCTTACTCATTTTTGCCGTATTTATGTCGGCGCAATTCATTTGGGCAGGAGGAAGCGGGGAAGAAGAGGAGAAGGACACAAGACCATCGGTTGTGTTGTTGTGGCTTGGAGCACAAACGCCGTACGGCCCTCCCTTCATCGCCAATTATCAGTTCATGGCAAACGGGAATGGTTGGAATAGTTTTATTTTTGACGGGAGGTTCGATGCGGCTTTGCAGGCGAGTCAAATGGATGACGCAATCGCGATGAAGCCCGATCTCATTGATCTTGTTGCCATGGATTCTTCCGCCATGTCTCGGGGCATCAAAAAGGCGCATGATGCGGGTATCATGGTACTCATGGATCACGGGTATTCGTTGGATTCCGACAAACAATATACCGTCGGGTATACCGGCCCCAACGACTACATGCTGGCACAGAACTCCGCCGAATTGCTGCACAACGCTTTAGGTGGAGAGGGAAAAGTTGTCATGTTGGAAGGCGCCGCCGGGCAAAAGGGTGCTATTGACAGGACCCAAGGTTTTCTTGACAAGCTGGAAGAGCTCAACTCAGGATTGGAGGTTCTGGCACACCAGCCGGCTCAGTGGGACAAAGCCACATCGACAAAGATAATGGCGGATTGGCTGGTCGGCTTTGGTGACACAATTGACGGTGTTTACGGACAGGATGATACCATTGCTATTGGCGCCTGGATCGCTATCGAGGAAGCCGGCTATGAGAAGGGAGATATTGTAATTGTGGGATCCGGGGGAAGCCGTGAAGGGTTGGCTGCCGTAAATGACGGAACGATTTTCGGTACCGTCACACAGGACCCCGTTACAGGATCGACGCTTTCGATAAAAACGATTGAAAAAATATTCAGCAAAGGCTTAAAACCGGGTGATCAGATTGATCCGTTTTATCGATATATGGCTATAGTTAAGATTACAAAAGAGAACGTGGAAGATTTCTTACCGGGAGTTTGGTAGAAACTACGGGCATAGTAATTTATTTGCTATGCCCTTTTTCAACAGACACATGATGTCTGCTGCGGAGTGGGGGTTAATGGAGAATGTTGTGGAAAAAAAGAAGATAGGTATTGGATTTCTTGGGACAGGAAACGTATCCGTTCTGCACGCGGAGGCGATTAAAAGAAATCCCCGGGGCGAATTGATTGCCGTGTGGAATCGCACTTGGGAAAAATCAAGAGAGCGCGCAGAGCAGTTCGGCTGCCGTGTATGTAGAGAACCGGAAGAAATTGTTTCGGATCCTGAAGTTGATGCTGTATTCATCCTTACCAATCTTGAAACCCATCACCAATTCGCGACGTTGGCATTGAAGCATGGAAAGCATGTGCTTGTTGAAAAACCTGTTTCCGATTCTGTAAACAAAATTGACGATCTAAACCGTCTGTCCAAGGAAACAGGAATGGTCTGCATGCCCGGGCACAACATGATTTATGAAGACAGTATTTTGCGAAGCAGCGAAATAATCAAAGCCGGGGAACTAGGAAAAATTATTTCCGTGTATGTAATGTACAATTTTTTCGTAAGTGAAGAACTAGCGTCACAATACCCCGGGATAATCAGACAGATATTGACACACAACGTTTATACACTGTTGTATTTGGGCGGAAGACCGCACAGGGTAACCGCCTTAAAAGCGTCACTCCACTATGAGAAGCTAACAATTGAAGATATTGCCATGGCAATTTTTGAGCTCGATAATGGAGCATTGGCCCATGTTTCCGCGAGTTTTGGTTCCGATGACCTTTCCGCAGACCCTTGGACGTTCGTAATAAAAGTGATCGGCACGAAAGGGACTGTACGATATTCGTACCAGGATTGGGTGTTGGCGCTCAAGACGAAATACCATTCGAAGACCTATGCGGCCTATCAAGGAACGATAACCAACGAAGTTGCGCATTTTATCGATATTTGTCTTTACGGCGGAGAACCTCGTTCAACGATGAATGATGCAAGTGCCGCCCAAGAAATCATACAAGCTGTTGAACGATCCATCGAGGAAGAGAAGACAATTTGTCTGTAAATCAAGACGGCACAGATGGTCGTGTAACATTTGAAAAGGGAAAGCAGTGATTGATTTTCCAATAGTAGATGCTCATGTCCATTTTTGGAATATGCTCCAAACGGAACATGAGTGGATGACTGACAATTCACCAATGAACAGGTCCTTTTTTCCGGAAGATTATTTCAAAGCGTCATCGAAAATAGATGTTGACAGGATAATTTTTGTGGAAACCACTTGCATCGAATCGCATCAGAAAAAAGGACCTGTTCATTGGTGAATTGTCAGTCATCCACTCATGTTCCGTTTGGAGCATATTCCAAAAATGGACATGAGTATCTACTA
>DRHF01000204.1 GCA_011049715.1 Desulfobacterales bacterium | reverse complement strand
GGCTCAAATTCGGAAATGAAACGTGCTCCAGGTTAGATGGATCAGGAACTTTAGATCAACATTTCGATCATATATCATTCAGTTGCGAAGGGTCAATTTATATTTGTGATCTTGTAAACTAGGATTTTCTACCGATAATGCGGATTTTATGGAGGCTAAAATGGTACCATTTTGTGGCCCGGCTGAGTTAGATTGGACGCCATAACTGCTATAAAAAGCAACCTTCTTAAGCCCTTTATTTTGTACAGATTTGCTCCAACAAGTCCAGACCATAAGCCGCTCTCCTCAGGCCCGAGATTGCTGAAACACATTCCAAGAATTAGCTTTCCTCCATAACCTGGGATATTCGTGCTTTAAGTCTTCGTATGCGCTCAAACTGACAACATGTGATAAAAGTTGCTCATCGCAGCACTTTGTCTATCAATGTGCACCCGGAGCTATGAATTAAAAATCGCAGATATGATAGAATTCCATGCTTTTCTTTTTTATTAGCTAAACCATATATGGGAGTGAGGGCGTCTGATATTAAATTGGTTATTTCTCTAACTTAGTTGGAAAAATTAGAGCTCGTAAAAGCATGTGATATCATCAATCCTGGCCCTTTGTTGTCCAGTGCAGATTTCATCTATAAACCAACTAATTCAGTCCCTTATTTTGTGCATATATCCATACATCTATGCAGAATTAACTGTTCTTAAAAACCTGTGATATTCGTTTCCTGAGTCTGTCGTGTACGCTCGAACTGTCAACACTTTGTCTATAAAAATGCACTATTCCTGATTGGCAATTCGCGAGGAATGCCAAATACATTCCTCTGAAATCAAAGGAACGTCCGTCCAACTCCGATATTTCATTTTTGGAACTTCCGTTTTTATGATTTTTTTAACATTTGAATACAAATTCGATAGAATGCACCTTGTAATTACAATGTTGCAGATTTCTTGATGCACAGCACTTGTGACGGTTTGGGCAAGCCTACCTGCGACACCTACCATTTCAAGCAACCACTAAATATGGAAATTTTTAAAAGCCCTGAGGTGAAAAATAGGGATCATAATGTGCAGCTGTTTGCGGATTTGCGACGGTTTAGATTGATATTCGAAACCCTTCACACAAAAAGGACCTTGCTGCGGGACGTATGTGAAGGTACCAAACCTATATCGCAAAAATTCATTAATCCGTCGTTTTAAAGATACAAGGCAGTTATCATAAAAATGGCAAACTAAAATTTACGTAAAAAATTTACTATTTTCGATTCCGCTGCAGAATGAAGTCACCTAATATGTATCGTGACACCTATCTCAATGGATTCCATTGTCTTTGTCGGACCTTTACATGCCCGGCCAACAGCCATGCCTTCCCGGATCAACCGGACAGGCATGCCAGCTTAAAAGGGCGGTATGTCAATGGCCCAAAAGGGCGTGTTGCGCATTATTTAGGTCTGTTCGACCGATTTTTAGATGATCACACTGCCGCCGTTAGGCTTTTTCAGCGGGGCCACGGCTGCCCGAAGATCCAAACCCACTTTCATAGGAATAGACCTCAAAATCCGGATAAGCCGAGCCGCCGTGTTCGGACAGGTCGAGCCCTTCCAGCTCTTCTTCCGGAGAAACCCGCAAGCCGACGGTTTTGTTGATCAGCTTGAACATGATGAAGGCGGTCGGAAATACCCACAGGAAGCAGGCGCCGATGCCGAGCAGCTGTACCCCGATGATTTTGGCTGAAGTACCGCCGATGTTGAAGATACCAGCAGCCAGCGTACCCCATGCCCCGCACACCCCGTGAACCGAGATGGCACCGACCGGATCGTCCACCCCGATTTTATCGAAGAACAGCACCGACCGGACCACGATCACACCACCGATCGAGCCGATAATGACCGCACTGAGAGGCGTTACGGTCGCGCACGGGGCGGTGATAGCCACCAGACCGGCCAGGGCACCGTTCAAACTCATGCCGATCTCCGGTTTACCAAACTTGGCCCACGAGGTCCCCATGGCCAGGACCGCACCGGCGGCGGCCGCTAGGTTGGTGTTGACAAAGATCATGGCAATGTCTTTATTCGCCGCCGTGGTGGAACCCGGGTTGAACCCGAACCAACCGAGCCAGAGGATGAACACCCCCAGGGCCGCCATTGGCATGTTGTGGCCCAGAATCGGCTTGATGGTGCCGTTTTTGCTGTATTTGCCCAAACGCGGTCCGAGGACGATGGCACCGGCCAGCGCTGTCCAACCGCCAACTGAGTGAACCACGGTCGAGCCGGCAAAGTCGATAAATCCCAGATTTTCCATCCAGCCGTTGCCGTTGTAAAGGCTGCCCCACGCCCAGCTGCCGAAAATCGGATAGATGAGCGCACTGAGAATGGCACTATAGATCAGGTAGCCGGAAAACTTGGTCCGCTCGGCCATGGCGCCGGAAACAATGGTGGCCGCCGTGGCACAAAACACGACCTGGAACATCCAGAAGGCCAGGACCCAGGGATCGCCGCCGACACTGAAATCACTCAGAAAGAAGCCTGAGGTACCGAACCATCCGGTGGCGCTGGCACCGAACATGATGCCAAATCCAATGGCCCAGAAGGCAATCGAGCCTATGGAAAAGTCCATCAGGTTTTTCATCATGATGTTGATCGCGTTTTTAGCGCGGGTAAAACCGGATTCGACCAAAGCGAACCCGGCCTGCATAAAAAACACCAGGGCTGCGGCCACCAGAGTCCACACATAGTCGGCATGGCTTTGAACCAAATCAATGGCATGTTTATTTGATTCGACCGTGGAGGGGCTGTCACCTGCCCAGACCGTTGATACCAGACCTGCAAACACACTGAGTACGAGTAAAATGCGTTTCATAAACCGCTCCTTCCTGTATCCTTTCTTTCTCAATTGATTGATAAATATATACTTATAAATTCTGAGCATCATATTACAAAAATATCGGGCCACACAGTTAATGACCCCGTTGGCGGCCGAAGTCCTTGACTTCACAAATCGTCATGCCGTTGACGCCCAATTTGCTCAGGGCATCTTTAACGTCGTCGAGCTTGAAGGGGTTTGATAATCGCTTCAATCTTTTTCATTTAGAATGTCTCTTTTACCGATTAAAATGGGTTTTGGGTCCCCGTGAAATGATCTCTGAAAGGGAATAGAGGCAAGGTCTGTGCCAGAGGACAAAAAAAACACTTCGAAACGATTATAACTAACTGATTATATTTAAATATATAATATTAAAAACTATAGGTCCGCCCGGCATAAAACAACATTTATGAAAAATTAGAATTACAATAATGTTTTCTTTTACTACCAATATTACAATTATGTTATTTTTTATACCTGAATAGCGCGCCGTAGGATGGTTTCATTGGCAATGCCTTGGGCTGTGCGGCAGGAAAGAACTTCAGGCAGGGTCGTTGGCAGCGACAAAAATCGCCATTCAAACCTTCGGGAATTTTTTAGGTCTTAATCCCCATCGGCATGCACTCATCTCCGACGGCTGTTTTCACCAACGCGGCATGCTCACCGTCGCGCCCTGTATCGATACACGGACCTTGAAACGGCTCTTTAAGCACCATGTGCTTACGATGTTTCTGGACAAGGGCAAGATCACCCAAGACATGATCGCCCTGTTGAATAAATGGCGACTTACCTTATTCAACGTATAATGGCGGCAAAAGAATCCTCTCCGGCAAAAAGTGTCCATTGAAAAACTGCCCCTTTACATTATCCGCACATTGCTACCCATTCCGCGGACTTCGGCTATAAAAATGTATTATTCCAGATTCTTAAGATGCGAGGAATGTGTCTATCAATGTGCAATATTCCTGATTATCAAACACGAGCAATGCCAGAATCATTCCTCGGAAATCAAAGAAAGACCTCTCCAATCCCAATATTTCATTTTTGGAACTTCCGTTTTTATGATTTTTTTAACATTTGAATACAAATTCAATAGAATGCACATTGCCATTACAATGTTGCAGATTTCTTGATGGCCGCACTTGTGTAGGGCCGGGCGGTAGTGTTCAGTTTTGATATCCATTTCATATCCAAAAAACAGGCCTTTGGAAAGGTAAGGATAAAAACGGAAGGGGGGTCTAATTATATGACACCCAAAGAGAAAAGAGAACATGCCAGACGCATTGTTGATATCCCCATACAGTTTATTGTCCAAAGTCGTCTTTACCAAGGACAGATCAAAAATATGGGTAACGAGGGCTGGGTCAAAAATGTAAAAAAAGGTGGCGTTTTTATCGAAACAGAAATGTCATTTTCGGTCGGACAGGTTATTTCAATGACATATTCATCTCCTCATTTTGAAGAAAAAAACAGAATCGGCCAAATTGTCTGGATCAGCCCTCACGGAATTGGGGTGAAATTCGGAAAACCATAATATAGCGAATAAGAAAAGCCCCTGATCACTCGTTAACCAGAGGCTTTTACCAAGGAGGACCGACGTGTACATCGATCCCATTTATCCATTACATACCACAATGTGATATATGTCAAATAGAGATTAAAAAAAATGTCAAAGCAATATCCGGAATGTCCATTGTATAATCCCGTTACCGGTAGAGAGAGGGACAACAAGAAAGTTTGTGCTCTTGTTCGAAGGGATAGAGTCTGTCTCCGGGAACACCGGAAGCGAAAGAAGAAAAAGGCTGTAAGTGCCTGATTCTCCGTCAAGGGAAAACGATCAATTGATTTATGAGATCTCATAAAGGAAAGCCCCTGATCACCGCCGGGGACCAGAGGCTTCGATAAAAAGAAAGTGAAAAAACTGGGTTTGAGGCTCTCATCAATCCCATTTATATCCAATACAATACCACAATGTGGGATGCCAAGAAGAGATTAAAAAAAGAATGTCGAGTCAATAACACACAAAAAGAAGGATTAGACGAAAGAGGAATGGAGTCTTTATCAAAACAGAGGGGCGCTTCTCCGAAAGGCAAGATATTTCAATGACCATTGAATCCCCAGGCGAGAAGAGAACCGGCAAAATTGCCAGGGTCGCCCCCCACGGTATCGGTGTGGAATTCAACTAAGTGCTTGATTGCACGTGAAGGGGAAACCATTCGGAAGCGCGAGATCGTTTAACCTGGAGGCCTTTCAGTGGACCCTCGGTCTCTATATTAAAAATAAGCTGGATGAATGAGCTTAACGAAAAATTAATGGAATCTTGTATGGATCTGACAAAAATAGGTTTAAGCAGGGCGGATGCCTCAACTGTTATCTTGACGGAATTATGGAAGAGACTTCGGGAAACGCATAAACTACGGGTTGTAAAATAAGGTGTCGTTCGATGATATCTGCAGTCGGTATAAAATGGTTTTGAGTTTTGATGGATAGAAATTTCAGGCTATAAATCCGTCGAATTTTGGTCTGAATTCAGAGGATATCACAGGTTTTTTAAGACCTGAGGTATCTCATTATATCACCACTCGCCATTGTTCTCGATTATGTTTGACTAAACCCCATCGAAATGGGTATAAATACATTTGAAATAGACCTGATCTTCATATTCCAGCTGATCTGAAGCGGTTCTCCAATTACAGAATTGAATCCAATGTCTCAACTGATTTTGTGTTACTTTGAATAATCTATAAACTCAGTTTTTCTGTTTGAAACCTTACAAAAAGGGTGACCATGTCCGAGGAGCGAGCCAAACGGAAACTCAGCGCCATTCTTAGTGCAGATGTTAGGGGTTACAGCCGCCTTATGCAGGATGACGAGTCCTCAACCATCCAAACCTTAAAGGCCTATCGAGATCTTATGACATCACTTGTTCAGGAGTATCGTGGTCGGGTTGTGGATTCCCCTGGAGACAACGTGCTGTCTGAGTTTGGCAGTGTGGTGGATGCCGTGGAATGTGCGGTGAAGATTCAGCAGCAATTAAAAGAAAAAAATGCAGCGCTTCCTGAAAGCCGCCGGATGGAATTTCGTATCGGTATCAACCTTGGAGACGTGGTCGAAGAGGGAGAGCGGATCTACGGGAACGGAGTCAATATCACCGCTCGTGTCGAAGGGCTGGCTGAGGGGGGAGGCATTTGCATCTCCGCATCTGCTTATGACCAGGTAGAGACAAAGTTGGATTTGAATTATGAATATCTGGGAGAGCACTCCGTCAAAAACATCCTCAAGCCAATTCGCGTGTACCGGATACGAATTGGGGAGGGGGCCGAGAGCAGCGAAGCGGTATCTGCAAGTGGAGCGATTCTGTCCATGAAGTCTGATGGAAATGGGACACCCGGAAAACGATCAATTGCCGTACTCCCTTTCGTGAATATGAGTGCAGACCCCGAACAGGAGTATTTCAGCGATGGTCTTACGGAAGACCTTATCACCGACCTTTCTAGAATCTCGAGTCTCTTCGTCATCGCACGCAATTCAGTCTTTACTTACAAAGGAAAGCCCGTAAAAGTGGGGGAAGTCGGCAAGGAGCTGGGTGTGCTGTACGTGGTGGAAGGGAGCGTCCGCAAGGCAGGTAACAGGGTGAGAATTACCGCCCAGTTGATCGAAGCAAGTTCGGGAGGACACCTGTGGGCCGAGCGCTACGACCGAGATCTTAAAGACATTTTCGCCTTACAAGATGAGGTTACAAAAGAAATTGTGTCGGCCTTGGCTGTGAAGTTA
This sequence comes from Desulfobacterales bacterium, assembly GCA_011049715.1. Classification (GTDB taxonomy): domain Bacteria; phylum Desulfobacterota; class Desulfobacteria; order Desulfobacterales; family UBA2156; genus UBA2156. The sequence goes on along the minus strand of DRHF01000204.1, from coordinate 1,364 downwards.
ACTGAGGATGAGAGAAAATCTATAGCTTTCGCCCCCACGGATAACGTCGAGGCTTACGACTACCGCCTGCGTGGTTCAGAGTACTTTGCACGTGCTACAAAAGAAGCCGTCGCTCAGGCTCGTCAGATGTATGAAAAAGCGATCGAACTCGACCCTGAGTTTTCAGTAGCATACGTGGATTTGGGCTGGACCTATGTGAGTGATTGGGCCTTTAAATGGGGGCAGGACCCAGATGCTGCTCTAGAGAAAGCATTTGAGCTGGCCCAAAAAGCCCTCTCACTGGATGATTCGCTTCCAGGAGCCTATCGACTGCTTGGCAGCCTCTGTGCGTGGCGTAAAGAGTATGACGACAGCGTCACTGCTCTGGAGAAGGCCATTGCCCTTGATCCCAATGATGCTGAGAGTTACGCTGCCCTATCCCGTACCCAGGCCTTCTCTGGAAAACCAAAGGATGCTGTGGAGCTGATGGAGAAGGCTATTCGTCTCAATCCAGCACATCCAGCGTGGTACCAAACGTTTCTGGGCTTGGCATATTTCATGATGAAAGCAGATGACAAGGCAACAATGGCATTTAAACAATCCGTCCGGCTCAATCCTAATTTTCTACCACCCCATATATTTCTGGCAGCTGCCCACAGCAGACGAGGCAATGATGACGAGGCCCAAATTGAGGTGGCAGAAGTATTGAGAATAAGTCCCAATTACACTTTGGAACGGTTCTCCAAATTTATTCCGATAGCAGATCAGGCGATCATGGTCGAAGTGCAAGACAGCTTGCGAAAGGCTGGCTTACGATGAAGGAGTGAAAAGGGCACCCATTAAAAGGTCCTGTTTATTATCGATCTCATTTTTTAGGGATACGGGTGCACTTTCTACCATAAAAAGCAAACCTTCTTAAGCACTTTATTTTGTACAGATTTCTCCATACAATTCAGTAGATATCCATTCTGAAAATTCCTGCGATATATGAATTTAATCACAGGTTAATGAAGTGAATCCAGGCACATGGATTTAACCTTTTTATTCGCCAAAACCCCCATTTTTCGGGCTTATAATTTGACACCAACATTCAATATGCGATAGGTTGCATGTATCAATATGATATATGCAATAATTTCATGAAATTCAACAACTTACATATTTTCATAATACTGCGCCACGAGTGCACTTTTTTCATAAAGTGTGCGTAACTGCACAAAAGATTATCCGCCGGGGCGGACTCGGAGCCGGTTTGCAGGAGCAGGCTTCAAACCACCTAAAGCTGCTGTGGTCAAAAGCTATGGTGGTGAGCGTTTAGGAAAAGTCACGGCATAGGATCGTGGCAGGTGTGATTCAGAGAGACGAGCGAAAGCGAACCATTCGAT
>DRHF01000203.1 GCA_011049715.1 Desulfobacterales bacterium | reverse complement strand
TCCTCTTCGACAATCGGGTATCGGATATTCGCGAAGATCAGATCCCATACATCCTTTCTGAGCTTCCCCTTCTCAAAAATCTTAACCGGGGGGATGCGAAAGGCTTCCTGCCAGACCTCCCGGGCATCCGGGTTGTATCCCCCTGCCACCGCTCCTCCGATATCCGCCTGGTGTCCTTTGACCGCAGTCCACGCAAAAAGCGCTCCTTGATGAAAGACCGGCTTGAAGACCGCCACATCGGCGTTCTGGTTTCCGCCGGTGAAGACATCATTGTGCAAAATGATATCGCCCGGATAGATATCCTCTCCAAAGTATTCGATGATTTTCTGACAGACCGGCTGCAATGCAAAGGCAAGGACCGGAATATATTCGGCCTGTTCAAGCATGTGTCCTTTGTCATCGTAAAGGCCGGTTACAAAATCTCTCGCTTCGTTGAGAATCGGTGATCTGCAGGTCCGAAGAAGTGTATACCCCATCTCATGGGTAATCGCTTTTAACCTGCACTGGAGAATGGATGCAAGCACCCGGCTTGCTTCACGGTTTGGCGCCACGATCTTACCCATCTTTTTCAATCTCTATCATCGGCATCTTTCCCGAACCCCGGGGAAGGGAGTATGGCGGAACCAGTTCTATGGATGGACGGACCCGCAGCCGCTCACCGATTTGGCCGGCGAGTTCCTTTTTCAATTGTTCCTTGTCCTGATCGCGCATTTCGGTAAACCCATATTCAACCTGCATCCTCAGCGGCGGGTTAACCAGGGGCCCGGCTTTCTCCAGCAGAATTCGCATCGCCCCGGTTGTTTTGGGTATGAACTCTCCCACAATGTCCTTCACGGCGGCAGGATAAACGTTTACTCCCTTTACGATCAGCATATCGTCCGTACGACCCAGGATCTTGAATCTCATCTCAGGCCATCCGCAGGTGCAGGGTTCCATAAAAACCTGGACCAGATCTCCCAGGGCATACCGCATTAACGGCCCCCCCTCCCAATCGATAAAGGTAAACACCATCTCTCCCACAGCCCCATCCGACATTTCAATCGGCAGTTTCGCCTCAGGGGTTACAAGTTCCAAAAAACAATGGTCCGGGGAAAGAAAATGCATCCCCGGATACGGTATCGAATCGCAGGAGATGCCGTGAAAGGCATGGCCGCCCCCGGTGTGATCAAAAACCCTTGCATTAAAGCCCTCCGCCAGTCTCTTTCGCAAAGAGGGAATTCCGGCCCCCGGTTCTCCGGCACAGAAAAACCATCGAATGCCCAGCTCATCGGCCTGCCTGCCGGCAATCTCAGGGGATTTTTCGATGAGGTACTCGCCAAAAGAGGGCGTGGTGATCAGAACATCCGGTTTTGTCAAAAGAGCGAAATCGAGGACCCGCCGGGCGCCGCCCTCTATGCCGACCGGCACCACACAGAGCCCCATGGCCTGAAGACCGTCGGAAAGGGGGAGTCCACCGGTAAACATGCTCAAAGAGAGCGCTTGAAGCACGATGTTGCCGGGCCTCAAACCCGCCCGCCAGTACTTCCGGGCATGCATTTCATTGAGCACCTCGATATCGTGCCGGGTCAGGGTATAAAGGGTCGGCATCCCGGTTGTACCGCTTGTGGAATTGATGCGGATAATTTTTTCGCGGGGCGCACAGGTGATGAGACCGTATGGGTGTCCAAATCGTCGAAGTGACTCCTCCTGTACCCAACGATGTTCATCCTTGGTCATCAACGGAATTTTCTGAAAATCTTCAAGGGTCCGGATCTTATCCGGCGTTAAACCCACCCGGTGAAATTTCTCTTCCCGGTAGTAGACAGAGTTTTCGTAATTATACCGCAGCTGCCGCTTCAAACGCTTCCACTGCAGGGTTTTCATCTCTTTGGGTGGAAGCATTTCAATCTTTTCATTCCAGAACTGCCCCTTTTTCTCCATAGCGGTATTCCTTAAAGGTAATTACTCAAGTTTTGCACTCCCGAAGAAGCATGGTGCGGCTTTCTGCAAAATAACTCGTGCGAATTATTTTAATCTTTAGGTTTCGCCGGTTGGCATACCTCGATGAGCAGATCCCATCCCTCGATAGGATAAAAGAACGCCACGAGTCCATGGCCTCCCTTACGGGGAAAACCCTTTACGAGCTTCATTCCCTTCTTTGTCATTTCGGTGATTGCCTCGTGAATATCATCGACCTGAAATGCCAGATGGTGAACTCCCTTTCCCGGGCGGGTAACGATCGGATCCATACCATCTATCGGTTTTTGAAACTCGACCAACTCCATCTGCCCTTCCCCAAGTGAGTAAAAGGCCATCCGGATGCCGGTATCTTCCAATGCTACCTGTTCGTCACATTCAAGTCCTAGGCGGTCTGAAAAATCCGCCATCGCCCCTTGAAGGTCTTCCACCACAATACCGATATGATCGATCTTTTTGAGAAATTTCATCAGCTATCTATCCGGTCCGTTTATAAAAATTGATAAAAGTTGATAAAAAAGGAACCGGGACCCGATGAAACAGCCCGGCTTTTCTTCACGTGGTTTGACGAAGCGGGAGTTGACAGGCAAAACGCCTCGTGATATTTTAATACGTGACGTTTATGACGTTTATCGCATACGAAAATTATTGTCAATGTCATGCCTCCTTTTGATAGTGAGTTATCTTAAGGCGTACTTCTGGCCATCGTTCATCTTTGCAAAAGCTTCGATCGGAACCCTAAAAGGAAGATAGATGCTTCTCCAAGTCACTTTGAGCGGCCTCGCCACAGGGAGCATTTATGCTTTGGTCGCCCTGGGTTTGGCGCTCATTTACAACACCACGGAACACGTGAACTTCGCCCAAGGCGAGATGTCCATGGTTTCGGCCTTTATCGGATTCACTTTCTTTCATTCTGTGGGGTTCTCGCTTCCGGTGGCCTTTTTATTCACCATCGCCGTTTCAGCCGTGTTGGGAATCATTGTAGAAAGACTGGTGATCCGACCGGCCATGCGCGCTCCCCATTTCAATATCTTCATTATCACCCTGGGGCTCTCCATTGTCTTGAAAAGTTTGGCCGGCTTTGTATGGAGTCACGATGATTTTCCCTATCCCAGTATATTCCCCAATGAAACGATTAAAGTGGGTAATGCGACGATTGATTTGATCAGCATCGGTAATATCGGAACAACAGTCGTACTGATGCTGATGCTGTTCATCTTTTTCAAATACACCCGCTACGGTACGGCCATGCGGGCCGTTAGCCACAGCCAGAATGCCGCACTCCTTATGGGCATCAGTGTAAAGCAGTCTTTTTCCATTACCTGGGCCATCAGCTTTATGGTGGCTGCTGTCGCCGGCATCCTCATGGCACCGGTTGTTTTCTTGAGTACCCATATGGGCATGGTCGTCATTAACGGTTTCGCGGCCGCCATTCTGGGAGGATGGGGAAGTATACCCGGTTCCATCATCGGCGGGATGCTCCTTGGCGTTATCGACAATGTCGCCCCCCTTTATCTTCCTTCCCAGATAAAAAATGTCGTCCCCTTCATGGTAATTTTCATCGTGCTGGTCATCAGACCCAAGGGAATTATGGGCGTAGAAAGGCTCACTAAGGTATAAAATAAGGTATTTTCAGATGCAGGGCTTTAATAAAGGAAAAATATTGAGCTGGACGGGCGCACTGATCATTATTGTCCTTCTGCCTTTTATTTTAAGCAAATACACCGTCTTTCTACTCAGTATGCTGGCTGTTTATGCGCTGGTCTCCCTCGGTCTGAATCTTTTGATGGGATATACCGGTCAGATCGCAGCCGGTCATGCCGGGTTTCTTGCCCTGGGCGCCTACTTTACAGCCATTGTCGGCGCGCGGGTAGAATGGATGCCCTGTCTGGCGATCATTTTGATGGCCGGCATTTTCACCGGCATTATCGGCTTCCTTCTGGGCATACCGATCCTCAGATTAAAGGGCTTTTATATTGCCATGGCCACCCTGGCCTTCGGTGTGGTGGTCAGCGAGATCATCCTCCAGTGGAGCTCTTTAACAAACGGCGATGACGGTTTTCAAGTCCCGATTGCCCGTATTGCCGGTTTCTCTTTTGATTCTGATTTTAAACTCTATTATCTTATCTTTTTTGTGACGGTTATCCTGATCGTTTTAGCAAAGAATCTTACAAACGGTTATATCGGAAGGGCCTTCATCGCTTTGAGGGAGAGCGAAACAGCGGCGCAAACCATCGGGATCGATCTGGCAAAATATAAGACCATTGCGTTTGCCATCAGCGCGTTTTACACCGGCATTGCCGGCGGTCTGTTCGCCTATCTGATAACCTATCTTTCACCCGATGCTTTCACGATTGAACTCTCCATCGATTTTATCGCCATGATCGTCATCGGGGGGATGGGTTCCATCCTGGGATCTATAATCGGAGCCGTTATTCTAACCGGCATGCAGCAGGTACTCGCAGGCCTTCAGGACCTTCAAATCTTGATTTTCGGTCTCTCCCTGATCATCTTTACGATCTTTATGCCCCGAGGCATCAGCGGTATGCTCAAGACGCTTTTGGAAAGGCTTTCACCGGCCATGCGATCCAAAAATAAGGAGTTGGCGCAGGAGAGTTAACATCTCTCTCCACTTAAACTATAAACGAAAACAGAAAGGAGCAAAAAAAGATGAAACAGATTACAAAATTTTCGGTATTAGGACTTTTTCTCATGTTTTTCCTCTTCCCCGGAAGTAGCCTCGGTGGAGAAGTCGGTGTAACAGACACCACGGTTCTGGTGGGATGTTCCAACAGCTTCTCCGGTCCGCTTGTTTATCCCGGGACCCAGCTGGTGAACTACGGACTGGAAATTTATTTTAAACACATCAACGCACAGGGCGGGGTACATGGCAGAAAGATTATCACCCAGTATTACGACGATGGCTATAAACCCCAGAACGCGGTTGCAAACACCAAGCGACTGGTGGAGCAGGATAAGGTGTTTGCCATTCTTTCTTCGCAGGGTACCGGAGCCGTCATGGCCACTGTGAAGTACCTCACCCAGAACAAAGTGCCCCTCCTTTTTCCATTCCAGGGTGTTCCGATAAAAGGTGTTAAGACCATCTTCACCTCTTTTGCGCCCTACCCGGCCCAATCCGAAGTGGTGACAAGTTGGCTTGTAGAAAAAAAGGGATTCAAAAGAATCGGTATCCTCTATCAGGATGACAAATATGGATATACGTTCAGGGATCCGGCCAAAAAGGTGCTTGAAAAGTATGGATTAAAACTGATCGCCGCGGAATCCTACAAACGGGGCGCAGTGGACATGAGCGCCCAAATTGCCAAGCTTAAAAAGGCAAACCTGGATGCACTCATTTTGGTTGCCCTTCCCAAATCGGGCGCCTCTGCCCTGAAAGAAGCCCACAAACAGGGTTTGAAGGGAACCAAGATCATCTCTTCGGGCCCGCTGACCGATGAAAAATTTATTATCCTCTCGGGCGGTGTCGGCGAAGGCGTATGGGGTCTGTCCCTGTGGCCTGATCCGGTCAACTCCCAGCGCCCGGCGATGATCGAATACAGGGAAATGATGAAAAAATACGGAAAAGATAAGAACAACAGACCCAACCGCTACAGCCTGTTTGGCTATTTTTACGCCAAGCTGTTTGTTGAAGGGCTCAAAAGAGCGGGCAGAAACCTGACCCGGGACAGCTACATCGCTGCCCTGGAGGGGATGAAAAACTGGGAAAACGGTATTTTACCTGCGGTGAACTTTTCAGAATCCGCCCATCTGGCCCAGAGCGCCGGATTTATGGTCGAAGTCAAAGGGGATGTGTTTCAGCCGATCTCCGGTTGGGTAAGACTTAAAGACGGTAAGATTCTTGAGGAACCTCTATAAATCATCTTCCCCCTTGGGGGCCCTTGCGGCCCCCATTTGTTCAAATAATTGAATATTTTCGATTGAATATTGAATAGTTAATGTTCATTTTTCTAATCACCTGCCCCAAGATAGACTTTTCTGACATAGTCGTTTTTGATCAGGTTTTCGGCTTCGTCGTGCAGGGCGATCCTCCCGGTCTCCATCACATAACCGTACCGGGCGGTCCTGAGTGCCATGTTGGCATTTTGTTCCACTAAAAGAATGGTAACGCCCTCTCTGTTTATCTCCTCGATGATGTGAAATATTTCCTCCACCAAAAGGGGGGCCAACCCGAGTGAGGGTTCATCCAACAGCATGAGCTTTGGATTGGACATCAGCGCCCGGGCAGTGGCCAGCATTTGCTGTTCGCCCCCGCTGAGGGTTCCCGCCATCTGCTTGGCCCGCGAATTGAGGATCGGAAAGGAGGTGTAGATTCTGTTCAGATTCCGCTGAACCTCCTTTCCGTCTTTTCGGGTAAACGCGCCCATCTTAAGGTTTTCCTGAACCGTAAGTCCCATAAATATATCCCTGCCCTCCGGCACCTGGCATATCCCCAGCCGTACGATCCGATGGGGAGAAATATGATGAATCGGTTGTCCCTGGTATAGGATTTCTCCACCGGCAGTATGGATAAGCCCTGAGATGGTCCTTAAAGTGGTGCTCTTGCCCGCTCCGTTCGCCCCCAGCAGGGCGACTATTTCCCCTTCAGGAACTTCGAGAGATATCCCTTTGAGGGCTCGTATTCGACCGTAGTACGATTCAACGGAGATGAGTTTAAGCATCGTGTTTAGTTGTGCCCAAATAGGCTTCGATTACATTTTTGTTCTGTTGAATTTCCTTTGGCGTGCCTTCGGCGATCTTCTGGCCAAAATGCAGTACGCAGATCCGATCGGAAAGACCCATGACAAGCCGCATATCATGTTCCACCAGCAAAATGGAGATCCCTCTTTCATCCCTGATCGATTGAATCAAATCCATCAGATTCTCTGTCTCCTGCGGGTTCAATCCCCCGGCCGGTTCATCCAGCAGCAAAATTTTCGGATTCAGCGCCATCGCTCTGGCCAGTTCCACTCGCTTTTGAATTCCAAAGGAAAGGTCCACCGCTTTCTGATCCTTGAAGGACTCCAGATTCAAAAAATGAAGAAGATCGAGGATGTAATCTCTGTTTTTCCCCTCTTCAGCTTTTGACCTGCGGGTGGCAAAAAAATTGGACATGACCCCGGAACGGTAATAAAAATGACGCCCGGTAAGAACGTTCTCCAAAACCGTCATCTCATTGAATAGCTCTATGTTCTGAAATGTCCTGGCGATTCCCCGGTTTGCCACCTGATGCGGCTTGAGAGAGAGCAGGTTTTCATCTTCAAATAAAATCCGACCGCCATCGGGTTTGTACAGAGCGTTAATGATGTTGAAAATCGTAGTTTTGCCGGCCCCATTCGGCCCGATCAGGGAAAAAATCTCTCCTTTTTTCATGCTGAATGAACACTGATACAAAGCCTGCAGACCGCCGAAGCTGATGGAGACATCTTCCACTATGAGGATCGGTTTTGCTCTGCTCATATTCTCTCGCGCCATTTTTGGACAAGTGACTCAAGTTTGACAGTCTCGTAAAAAGACCATATTGCTCTCTGAATGACCATTTTGGGGCGTTCAGATCCGCCTGCGGCGGATCAAAACGCTTTATCCCAAAATGCTCAAAGTCGTTCGCAAATGACTTTTTGCGAGACTGTCAAACTTGAGAAGTGATATTTAATTTTTATCCCTTATCAGGGATGAACTCAATATTCTATGTTCAATCTCTTTTTCGCTTGTTTTCAAACAGATGGTATATGAACCGTAGCTATCCACCAGCAGACTGTATTCAGGTGTCACGAAAGTGGTGGTATTTACCTGTTCCAATATTGCCGGACCGAAAACCTTGTTTCCGTAAGTCAATCCCTCGCCGTCAAACACGTCCACCTCCTGAAACCGCTTCTGGATCGGCAGATAGACTTTTCTTCTTCCTTTGAGCGCTGAAGATGGATTTGCACCTCCGTATGCTTTTGGCTTAATTTCCGGTTTTTCGGTCCTGCCGATACAGACCAGCCTGAGGTTGATCAGTTCGACAGGTGTTTTTTCAGCCTCAAGGGAGTAGCCAAAGCGTTTGTTGTGCAGGTGATGGAACCGGGTAGTTAAGGCATCAAAGTCGGCCTTTTCCACCTCATCCGTTGATATTTTCATGTTGACTTCGTGATACTGTTTCACATAACGAAGATCCAGAGAACAGCTATATTCGATGCAATCCTCCGGAATCCCCTCGGATGTCAGGAGGTTGGATCCTTCCCTTTTCATCTGGCTGAAAAAACCGCTGAAGCGCTTTGCATCTGCTTCGTTGAGCAAGGTGGCGTAAGTCTTCACAAAATCATGTTTGAGATCTGAAAGCAGCATGCCGGCCGCACAAAAGATAGATGACTCCCTGGGGATAAGCACCAACGGTATTTCAAGTTCCCGGGCGATCATGCAGGCATGGTTGGGACCGGCGCCGCCGGCCACAATCAACGGAAAATCCCTTGGATCATAACCCTGTTTGACGGAAACCTCACGCACCGCCGCCGCCATGTTCACATTGACAACATTGTACATCCCTGCGGCAGCCTCGTATAGATCGATGCCCAGGGGTTCGGCAATATGGTTTATGATCGCCCGGCTTGCCTTCTCCGGATTCAATGGAATATGTCCCCCTGCAAAAAAATCTTTTTCCAGATACCCCAGAACAAGATCGACATCCGTACAGGTCGGTAGCTCTCCCCCCAAATCATAGCAGGCCGGCCCCGGGTTAGAACCCGCGCTCTGGGGTCCAATTTTCAAAAAACCCCCTTCATCGATCCATCCGATGCTTCCCCCGCCGGCGCCGATGGTCACAACATTGAGCATCGGAAGCGCCAGTTTCAAACGCACAATCTCGCCGGAAGTCGTCACCGTGGGGACTCTGTCCTTTACCAGGGAAGCATCAAAACTGGTTCCGCCCATATCGACCGTGATGCAATCCGAATGCCCCTGGGCGGCAGCGTATTCAACACCGGCCACAGGACCGGCGGCGGGCCCGGAAAGAAGGGTTACCGCAGCCCTCTCAACGGCCAATTCAGGCGATATGACACCACCGTTTGACTGCATGATCAGAAGAATCCCGGAAAAATGTGCGTGCTGCAGTTTCAAGACCAACGAGCTGATATACTTTTTTAAAATAGGTCCCACATAAGAATTGAGAACAGTCGTGCTGACCCGGTCATAAAACCGTATGGAGGGTAGGAGCCGGTTTGAAACCGTCAAGTAAGCCTCCGGCAGCTTTTTTGAAACAATTTCTGCTGCTGCTTCCTCGTGCCGGCTGTTCACAAAAGAATTCATAAAGCAGATCGCAACAGCTTCCACGCCTTCCTGAATCATGAAATTCACCCCATCTTCCACGTCATCCAGGTTGATTGCGGTCATTTGATCCCCTTTATAATCTATTCTTTCTTCGACAGGCAGCCTCAAATACCGTTCGATAAGCGGCTCCACATTTTTATAGCGATTGTTGTACTGCTCCTCCCGAATTCCCCTTCTCATTTCCAGGGTGTCCCGGAGGCCCTTTGTGGTTAACAAAGCGGTCTTTG
>DRHF01000202.1 GCA_011049715.1 Desulfobacterales bacterium | reverse complement strand
ATCTTATTCTTGGCCGGCGTTCAACCGATTATGACATTGTCGTTCGCGGAAATCCAGAAAAATTTGCGAGAAAATTGTCAGAAAATTTATCCGGCCGTCTGGTTAAAATGGGAAAACCGGGCCAGGTTATCTTTCGGGTCGTTTCAGGGGAACATCTTTTTGACATTTCGGCCATAAAGGGCCCAAACATTGAAACGGATCTTATTCAAAGGGATTTTACGGTCAACGCGATGGCCTACTGCTTTTTTTCCAAAACGATCATTGATCCTTTGAACGGATTGAAAGATATAGCTGAAAAAAGGGTGAGAATGACCTCTAGTAAAATTTTCAAGAAAGATCCGGTTCGCATGCTTAGGGCTTACAGGGTAGGGGCAACACTCAAATTTACCATCGAACAGCGAACCGCTGACGCTGTGGAAAAAAACATCAAATCGATTGGGGCTTCAGCAGCAGAACGGATCAGATTCGAGATTTTCAGCATACTCTGCCTACCGGAGTCGAATCACTCTTTTTTTCAGATGGCCGGCAACGGTCTTCTTTTCCAAATATTTCCGGAGCTTTTCAGGACAAAGGGATGTTTTCAAAACAGAATTCATCTTTTTGATGTGTTTGACCATACCATGAGAACCTTTTACCTGCTTGAAAATCTTCTACGTGATGACCACCAGTTTGCCCCGGAGATTACCCGTCAAATTCGACGGCACATGGATCAAAAAAGATCGGCACAGCTGAAATGTGCGGCCCTGTTTCATGATATCGGGAAACCGTTGGCCCGAACTATCGGTCAAAATGGAAATATCCATTTTTACGGCCATGAGCAAAAAGGCGCGGACATGGCCAATAAGATATGTAAAAGGCTGAAGTTCTCTGTACGAGAAACAGGTTACATCGATTTTATAATCAGAAATCATTTAAACCCACTATTTTTTTTCGCAGCCGGCAGGGAAAAGAATTTAACCCGGAAGGATTTGACCCGATTCTTTATGAAACTGGGCGATTTTACTCCGGATCTTTTGATCCATGCCATTGCAGATACCCGGGGGAAGGGGAATGAAAATGACGAAAGAAATGCGGCCTTTATCCGGTTTATAAAAAATCTGATCCATCGATATTTTGTAAGCTTTCAGCCCAGATCGAAAGCGCCGCCATTGATTACAGGGACCGACCTTATCCATCATTTCGGATTAACCCCCTCACCCCTATTTAAAACAATCTTAAACCGGGTCGAAGAAAGGGCCCTGTCAAATGACCTCCATGACAGGGCGGCCGCTTTGATTTTTGTAGAAGAGTTGCTGAGCCGCCGTATCAAGGCTTGACAATAACACACTGTTTTTATAGTAAAGCCAGCGGCTATTGAAGCAGAACTTTAATGCGTGGCAGAAGGTGTAGAATTATTTTATAAAAGGAGGGAGGAATGAATATCTCGTTTTTTGGTCCAAATGGCAGCGGGAAGGGAACCCAAGGGACTATGTTAAAGAAGAAATACAATACACCCCACATCGAATCAGGGGCGATCTTTCGTGAAAACATTTCCGGCGGAACCGAATTGGGAGACCAGGCTAGGGAATATATCGATCAAGGAGATTTGGTTCCGGACGATATTACCATACCGATGATTCTCAATCGTCTCAAACAGGATGATTGTAAAAAAGGGTGGTTGCTCGATGGATTTCCGCGGAATAAAAACCAGGCTATCAAGCTCGATGAGTCTCTTCATGGCGCCGGTATGTCCCTCGATACTGTTGTGGAAATCATCCTTGACCGCGAAATCGCAAAAAACAGGATTATGGGTCGCCGGATCTGTGTAAAAGATAACAATCATCCCAATAATATCTATATTGAGACGATTTTGCCGGTTGCTGGCAGATGCCGTATCTGCGGCCACGAATTAAACACAAGGGCAGATGACCAGGATGAAGGCGTGATCGACAAACGACATGATATTTACTATGATACGAAAACAGGGACCCTTGCGTCCGCTTACTATTTTAAAGATCTTGCAGCAAAGGAAGGGTTGATCGATTATATCATCATAGATGGCAAACCCGGCGT
>DRHF01000201.1 GCA_011049715.1 Desulfobacterales bacterium | reverse complement strand
TTAATGAGGTCCCAGCTGACTCCCAGATGGTTGGCGACATCCAAAATGGTCATATGCTTGGACAAGGAAAGTGCGTAACGTTCAAATGCATGGGTGTAGGTTCTGCGCCACTTGGCAAAATGTATCTTCACCTGGCGGATGGCATTGCAACACAAACACTGAACACGTTGGATAGGAAGTTGAATAAATACGGGTTTCGATCCTATGGGTACGGTTCTAAACATCCTTATTTTGGTGCCTCTGCGCTTGATCCTTTTGCTGTCACAAACCGGACAACGCAATGAAAAAGGTGCGGGCTTTATGAAAAAAATAATTTTTCCCGCTCTATAGATGGTCCGAACATATTGATAGCCTTGAATACCGAATCCATGATACAGCAAACTGGTGGACATACGTTAGCTCCTTTCTGTGAGGTTTAGTCACCTACAAAAAAGGCATGTATGTCCACATTTTTCAATAAAAAGTACGCTTAAACCGGATGATCCAAATTTTAGCCTGAATTTAGAGGATATCACAGGTTTCTTAAGATCTGAGGTACTCTCAATTTATCTGCAAGCGACATGCTTTTAGTTTTTTGGGTCATCGACTTCAGCCGGAATCAACTTGTCACCACATTGAGGGCAGAATTTCATGTCAACGCCTGCTAAGGGTTATGATTGAATTTTTTCTACGTAAACTTTCATAAAAATCTTTCCCCACCCGCCTTTATCGAGTCCAACATCAGGGCAATCAACGATATCAACGCGTTCGAAATTCGGATCCGATTTGCTGATTAGCCGTTCATAAATTGCCGGCATTACTTTGTTAACAGCAGCAAGGGCGGAAACACATATTCCTTTAGGATTTTCTTCGGTAAGAAGCATTCCGCCCGGGGTCATCACAAACCGGTCTCCAACCTGATGCTGCGCATGACAGCCATGTGATTCGGTCACCTCGGCGATCACACGGCACTTAACGAATTCAGGAGTTTCCGTGACCATCTTAACCTTTAGGGGATCCGATCGAAAAACTTCCATTTCCGCATCCGTGTAGCCCATGTGGCTTTGAAACCGTTTCCAGAGTTCTTGAATTTCCATTTTTTTCTCCTAAGATGAAAAAGTTAAAAGCGAATTTACAAGTTAATCGTCAACCGCCATTTTGTTTTCGCACATTAAAAACTAAGCGTCTTTTTCAGGAAATGACCTCCAGAATCTGAGGGGCTGCTCTTTCAGGGATTTCAGGAATATTTTTCGGATAACCGATAATTATTGGCGCCACGATTTGATATTCTTCCGTCATCCCCAGGGATGATAGAAGCTCTGGATCTTTAATATTTGACCCTAAACCGACCCAGCAGGTGCCCAACCCTTTTTCTGCGGCTAAAAGCATAAAATATGAAGCGGCCAGGGCGCAGTCCACAGAAAGAGAACGAATTTTTTTGGAACCACCAATAAAAACAAGACAAGGGGCATTATAAAACACATTAAACCCTGGATTGCGCAAGGCGCCCTCATAATTTTTAATCGGTGAGTTGGGATTTTTTTCAAGATCCGAAAGGAGATTTTTCTTACTGTCCTCGGAAAGCGTCGCCATCATCGGTTTGTTGTTGACGATGATAAATCTCCACGGTTGACCATTGGAGGAATTCGGTGCAAGACAGCTTTCTGCGATAATTTCTTTTACTAGTTCTATCCCTATTTGCTTGTCTTCGTAGTCTCTTATAGAGCGCCTGGTTTTCAATAAATCCGAAAAACTTGCCATCTTTGTCCCCTTTCTCAAATGTTTTAAGGTCTCTGAGTTTCTACAACTTAACTACTCAAGTTTCGCACTTGATATTTTAAGCAAAGCCGCATCAGGCATAGGGTAAAAAGAAACCAGACCATCGCGGGCTGTGCACGGTGATTACTTTATGGATACCAGTTCAAACTGATCGCCTCATTGTTTTTCCAAAAAATTTTATTTACCCCACACCAGATGCGACACCGTGCTCCATTGGGGGTGCGAAGCTTGACTAAATAGTACAAAAAGATCGTAAGGGTCAACAAAAAGAGGATATAATGTAACAAAAATTAACATAAAAATGTACAAAAAATGTCAATATGTTCCATCGCAATTTTTGGATGGTTATCATCGATGTTGACCAACAAATTGATTTATAACGAAATATGATGGCATAGAAGGAGTTGAAATTTTGGCATAATTTTTGCTTTTTTATTTGATACTCATTGATTAACCCAGAATTCTGAAGTGGACAGCTCTATTATTTATTTTAAAGTCGCGGACGGGCACTAGGTAGACCCTAAAGGTCTAATGTCATTCTTTGATCAAATTCAACGAACTTATGCCTAGAAATCGATATCGATCTGGAGCGAATCGAGAAACTTGTTAAAGGCTGTGAAGATCTCCATAACTCCGAGCGCTTCGATGATTTCTGCATCCGAGGCCCCCGTCCGGCGAAGGGATTGAAAATCTGTATCTGAAATTTTCAGGGGTTCAAGGTTGGCTCTTCGCGCAAAATCGATAAGCGCCTTTTCCTTGGCACTGAAATCAGCTCTCGCCAAATCCTGTTCTATGGCCCTAATCTCGTCGTCTGAGATGCCAATGGATTTCAAAGCAGCGGTATGGGCGGACACGCAGTAGGCACAGCTATTGTCTTTAGAGACCAAAACAGCAATAGACTCTTTGAGCTTGCGACTCAGATTTCCCTGCATCATCATCGCCTTCACTTTGTTCCAGTTCGCTTCTAGCAAGGGTGGACAATGGGTATAAGTTTTAAAAAGGTTTGGTACCATTCCAAAGGCTTTCTTGATTTCTTCCAGAATCGACTCTGTCTTTTTTGTCATTTGGGTGGTTTCCACGGATCTTATCCTTGACATTTTTTACCTCCTTTTTCTATGCAGATTTACGCGGCTATTTACAGATAACGTCTGTAAATCTCCCCAACCCCAAAAGGCGAAGCTGATTGTCAAAAAATTATCCTCTTTTTTGTATCCATGAGATCCTCGCTTTTCTTATTTAGTCGTTTGAGGCGTGAAATTCTTACACTGTACGTTTAACGACAGGCACCTTTTTTCGAGTTTTGACTCAATTAAGCTTTAATTACGCCGGAATATTTGTCATTCAATTACCGAGATTATTTTCGGATTCGAATGATTTTTCCCTTTTTAAATTCAAAAAAGTTAAGAGTTGTATGTAATGATTTAGAAATTGAGACGACTAATGAGACGACTAATGATTAATTGAAGTTATAGATGCTTATTCGAAAAGGAGGATAAAATGAAAAAGATAGTGATGATTGTAGGCTTTGTTTTATGTGCCGCCAGTCTGGCTTTGGCCCCAATGGCTCTTGCGGACATGCCCGGCCCGAATGCAAAAGAGTTGTGGAATTATATCACAAAGGTGTCCCCCTATCAAAAATGGTCCTTTTGGCCGGACCACCAGGGGATGCAACCGGGACGCGCCCCCCACGGCCCGTTCCACAAGGTCTACGTCAATGATATATTGTTAAACTCGCCTGCCCCACCGGTCCAGTACGGCTCCATAGAGGTAAAGGAGAGTTACAACAAAGCCAAGAAATTCGTCGCGATTACCGTGCAGTACAAGGTAAAAAAGGGATATAACCCAAACGATGGTGACTGGTTCTGGGTAAAATATTCACTCAAGGGAAGAGGGAAGCCTGCCGGCAAAGTGAAAGGATGTATCGAATGCCACGGAACAAGGGTCAAAAACGACTTTATACTGGTCCATGAATTCAAATAGTTTTCACCCATCTTTGACAATCTCGTAAAAAGTCTTTTGTTAGCGACATCGAGTATTTTCGGAGATTGCGGAATGAAGTGTTGAGCGTTTAAAATTGTAAGTTGTTTGATCCGCCTAAGGCGGAGAGTTCTTACAATTTAGCGAAGCAATTCATGAAGCCCGAAAATAGTCGCGGAGCAAACAAAATTGGACTTTTTACGAAACCGTCATCTTTTGGGTTTGCGTTTTCCTTAAAAAATAGCGGTATCTATTCGCTTTGAGACCCCATGGTCCGGCACGACCCAATGAAAATCCGGGCTCAAATTTCTCTAAAAAAGGGTTCCGGACCAAATAGGAGGTTGCGATTGGAAATATACATGGAACTGGCCAGGGGTAGTTTTATCCTGAATGCTGTTCCCTTTCCTTCTCGAGACCCCAAATCAATTGTCCCGCCATGATTTTTAATTATATTTAGACTGATGGACAATCCCAGTCCCATGCCTTCGCCTAGTTTTTTGGTCGTAAAAAATGGATCAAAAATCTTCTGTTGTTGCGCTTTGGATATTCCTTTTCCGTTATCGCGCACTTCCACGATTGCATACCCGTTATCGAAAAATGCACGAATAAAAATCCTCTTATCCTTTGTATGATCTAAAGCATCTTCCGCATTCAGCAACAGATTAGTGATAACCTGTTCGATCTGAACATTATTACAATTTATTTCCAATAACTCTTTTGCAAAATCATGTTTTATCTTTAGACCGGATTTTTTAAACTTTTCAGCTACTAATGAAAACGAGTTTTTAATGATCTTATTTAAATCATTTGCGGTGCGTTTTACGTTTCGTGCATCCCGGCCAAACTCCCCCAGATGTTTAATAATTGTAGAACATGATTAGCGCGTTGAAGAACTTGCTCAATTTTGTGCTTATTAAGTTTCGTTGGTGTTTCACTCCAGTCTTCAATCACACCTTCTGCCAAATGCTTAATATCAAAAAGTGGCTGGGTTAGTTCATGTGATATACCTGCGGCTATTTTTCCGAAAGCGGTCAGTTTTCCCGTTTGGGTTAATTGTGCCTCTAACTCTTTCAATTTTATTTGTGCTGCCATCAATTTCTTCTGAAAGTTTTCCAAATTGACACTCGATTTTTCAAACTCTTTTGCTTTTAAGGTAGTAAGATATAATTTATCTGATAGAATTAAGGCAAAAACCTTGTAGAGCGTTGCCCGCAGATTTACAAATTTTTCTTCCGAACTGTCTTTAATTGTCGTTGTGTTAAGGGCCAACAGTTCAACCTCTTCATCCGCTATCACGGTGGCAGAACAGGGGTTGCCACTGATCACACTCATTTCACCGAAAAGATCGCCCTTCCGTCTGAGCTTTAAGATCAGATTTCCTTCAACATTGACTGAAAGCGTGCCTCGAACGATAAAATATAGCCAGGTATTTAAATTGCCTTCTTTTAAAACCTTTTTACCAGCGGGATACTTTCTTAATACCGAAAAAGGTTCAAATTCCTTTAACAACTCCCTTGGGAATAAGTTGAATAGCACGGGACTCCTCCAAACTAATTATAAAGCCTCGATTTTTTTAAAACTGATTTTTATTAAGTGTCGAGTACAATTTCCCGGTCAGAATCTTGGGTTGATTGAGTATCAAAATAAAAGTGCAAAAATTATGCCAAAATTTCAATTCCTTCTGTGCCATCATATTTCGTTATAAATCAATTTGTTGGTCAACATCGACAAAAACCATCCAAAAATTGCGATGGAACATATTGACATTTTTTGTACATTTTTATGTCAATTTTTGTTACATTATTGCCTCGCAGTTGGAGCAGTCGGGTCGAGTCATTGCAGAATAAACCGGTCTTCAAAAGAAAAGTTTTACTTAATCGAATATCCACTTTTTGTTGACCCCTAGATCCTTTTGTACTATTTACTCCTTCCCGCGGGTATATGGAGCGTCCCTTCCATAATTTCAGCAATGATCTTCAATTAAAAGAATAGGGAGGTATGATCATGCCAAATGTAAGCGCTAACAATATTCAGATTGAATACGAAGCCTTTGGAGACCCTAATTCACCACCTTTGCTTCTGATTAATGGATTCGGCAGCCAGTTGATTTTCTGGGATGAGGAGTTATGCGGGCAACTCGCCCAAAGCGGTCTTTACGTGATTCGATTCGATAATCGAGATGTGGGTCTTTCATCTAAATTGGAAGAAGCCGGCCTACCCAAACTCGGTGCACTGCTTCGGGGGGAGTCGATCGATATACCTTATACGATCGAGGACATGGCGGACGATGCGGTTGGGCTACTTGATGCTTTGGGTATCGAAAAAGCTCATATTTGCGGCGTGTCAATGGGAGGGATGATCGCACAGGCTGTTGCGATCAACCACCCCCAGCACGTTTTAAGCCTTATCTCGATTTACAGTACCACCGGCAATCCCGAACTTCCCCCACCGACACCCGAAGCAATGGAAGTTTTGCTTTCAACGCCGCCAGTGGAGCGCGAAGCGAATATCGAACATGCCATAAAACTTTTTCGCAAGATTGCGGGGCCCGGCTTTCCTTTTGACGAAAAATGGCATCGGAAGTTGGTTACCCAGGCGTACGATCGAGCTTTTTATCTTGAAGGGGCAGCTCGTCAATTCGCAGCCATTTTTACACAAAAAAACCGGAAACCTGCGCTCGCTTTGGTTTCAGTGCCCACATTGGTCATCCACGGGATCGATGATCCGCTGGTATCGGTTGAGGGTGGCAAGGATACTGCAGAGGCTATACCTGGGTCAGAGCTCATACTTATAGACGGCATGGGACACGACCTCCCCCATGTCGGTGGGGCCTGGCCGCAAATTATAGATGCTATAGTAGACCATGCGCAAAAGGTCGGCGCTTAAAAAGGTCGTGTTAATCGATGAAAAACGGACATTTTAAGGCGAATTCAGAATCGGTTCATTTTTAGAAATTTTTTATGATCTCCCGAAAAATCACCAGCTTTTGCACATCCTGAGTTCCCTCACCCAAAGACGAAGCCCAGACGTCCATCGGAAACTTGTGGATCGGGTGTTCCGAAATCACCGAAACCGCGCCAAATAAATCCGCCGCCCAGGTGGTCACTTCGCGGGCGGTCATAACCGACAGATATTTCGCCAAAGAGGCTTCCAGGCGAAAATCATTTCCGCTGTCTAGCGCCTCGCACGCCCGGTAGATCATTAAGCGGGCGGCTTCCATTTTTGCATATAAATCTGCTATTTCAAATGCCTTTGCTTGAAAATCAACGAGTTCTTTCCCGAATATTTTCCTTTTTTTTGCATGGGCGACTGCCAATTCAAAGGCACCCACCGCCGTCCCGAGGGTGAGGGCACTGATCGGAACCCGGCTATAGGAAAATATTTTGAGCACCTGCTGGAGTCCTTTGCCCCTTTCGCCCAAGAGGTGATCGCCGGGAACAAAAACGTTTTTAAACTGAATACGGGTCAGGTCGGAAGGTAGCCATACCTGTTTGTTGAGTTTTTTCCGATGTATCCCCTCCGCCGCGAGGTTGACCAGAAACATGGACAGTCGTTTATTCCTTGGTGCAGCGGCATCTGAAATCGCTGTAATTACGGCCAGATCGCTGATCAGGCCGTTGGTGATAAACGCCTTGGTTCCATTGAGCAGCCAGCCGCCCTCAACTTTCTCGGAAGTCATTGAAATGTTGGCCACATCACTCCCTGCGCTGCTTTCGCTGTTTCCAAGACACATAAGAGTTTCACCTCGAACTGCCGACTTGCCATAATCATTTTTCAACTGTTTTGAACCAAAGAGATATAACGCCGTAAGCCCCAGATCCACATGTGCCAGGGTTGCCACCGCAACTCCAGGTGATATTGAAGCCAGCTTCTCCACTATCAATTCACTTCTCAGGGCGCTATATTGGGTCAGCTCATTATCTTTGAGATAAATGCCGAACCATCCTCCTTGGCCCATATCACGGAAAAAATTCCGGGGAATCTCCCGGTCCCGGTACCAGTTTGAGAGCTTTGGGACCATATGCTTTTTCAAAAAGAGTTTGAAGCGGTCCATTTCTTCGGTAAATGGTTGGGGTATTGAAAAATCCATGATTCCACCTCCTTCGGGGTGTTACCTTCGTCCTTTGTCGAAGGCAGGTCTCCGTAAAATCAACGGTACGAAATTTTCAGTAATTATTTACTCAAGTTTCGCACCCCCAATGGGGCACGGTGCCGCATCCGGTGTGGGGTAAATAAAATTTTTTTGGAAAAACAATGAGGCAGCCGTGGTAAACTGGTATCCATAAAGTAATCACCGTGCACAGGCACGCGATGGTCTGGTTTCTTTTGTAATATCAGTTGCTTCTGAAATGATAACTCTTAAAAGGTTTTGTGCCGTTGTCAAAGCGC
>DRHF01000200.1 GCA_011049715.1 Desulfobacterales bacterium | reverse complement strand
TACGCGACGATGGGCCGGTGATATTTATCGAGCATAAATTGCTATATATGAATAAAGGAAACGTCCCGGATGAAGAATACTCCGTGCCGCTCGGTAAAGCGGACATCAAAAAAGCGGGAGAACACCTCACCCTTGTCACCTACTCGTATATGACATTGAAATGTCTCGAAGCGGCCGCGTTAATGGAAGAAGAAGGCATTAGCGTAGAAGTGGTCGACCTGAGAACCCTGACGCCGCTGGATAAAGAAACCGTACTGGATTCAGTTCGGAAAACCGGGCGGGTCATCATCGTTCATGAGGCCTGCAAGCGGGGAGGTGTTCTCCTGCTTTTTTGATGTCCGCTTTACCGAGCGGCACGGAGTATTCTTCATCCGGGACGCTTCCTTTATTCATATATAGCAATTTATGCTCGATAAATATCACCGGCCCATCATCGCGTATTGCGGATTTCAAGAGCCCTAAAGCGTCCATCGGCGTTGAGGGCATTACAACCTTTAAACCCGGTATATGATAAAAAAGCGCCTCCAGACTTTGGGAATGCTGTGCCGCCAAACCGTTTCCCGCCCCTCCCTGGGTGCGTAAAACCATCGGAACGTTGCCTTGTCCGCCGGACATAAATTCATATTTGGCAGCCTGATTCACGATTTGATCCATGACAAGTGTCGTGAAGTCGATAAACAAAATCTCCACGACCGGCCGTGTGCCGACAAGTGCAGCACCCACCCCACAGCCGGTGAAAGATGCTTCGGCGATGGGGGTGTCAATGACCCGCTCCGGCCCAAATTTTTCAAGCAGTCCTTCCGTTACCTTATATGAGCCACCGCGTTCCGCGATACCGACCCCTATGCAAAAAACCAAAGGATCTCGATACATCTCCTCAAAAAGCGCCCGATTCAGGGCTTCGCGATACATCAGCTCAGCCATTATGTTTGCTCCCGGCTTAATTGAGCGATGCTCAATTAAGTATTAGTTGTGTGTTATCGGTTATGGGTTAGATCTCGGCCAGAAACGCCTCCACAGAAGGTTTGGGGCTGTTTTTGGCGAATTCAACAGCTTCTTCCAACTCCGCGTCAACCTGGCCTTCGATTCGACGCGCCTGATCTTCGTCAATTTGTGCGCGTAGTAATATAAGCGGATCTCTGGCTTTCCACTCTGCCAAAATGTCCGGATCCATATAAAGACCCGGGTCATTTACATGGTGCCCACCGTGTCGATAGGTTTTTGCTTCGATCAGGGTCGGCCCCTCTCCGTTGAGCGCTCTTTTAGCAGCTAATTTTGTTTCAAGATAGACTTCAATCGCGTCGTTGCCATCGATGCAGATACCCGGCATACCGTAAGCCTGACCTTTCTCAGCCAGTTCACAGCGCGCAGCTGCATACTCTATCGGTGTGGTTACCGCATAATGGTTATTTTCCAACATGAAGATGACCGGCAGATTGTAAATCGCTGCCAGGTTTAGCGATTCTCCAAAAACCCCGTTGTTTGAAGCGCCGTCACTGAAGAAAACTACAACCACCTGCTTGCTTTTTTTGATTTTGATCCCCATTGCCGCTCCGGTTGCGATCGGGATGCCCCCGCCCACAATGCCGTTGGCCCCCAAATTGTTGTTGTCTTTGCTGGAAATGTGCATCGAACCGCCCCGGCCTTTGCAGTACCCGGTTTCGCGGCCCAAAATTTCGGCCATCATCAGTTTTAAGTCTGCCCCCTTGCTGATACAATGACCATGTCCGCGATGGCTACTGACAATATAACCCTCCGGGCCAATCGCCGCGCAGGCGCCGGCGGCAATGGCTTCTTCGCCCAAATAGAGATGCAGATAGCCGGGAATAAGGCCCTGTCGGTAGAGTTCGACGCATTTGAGCTCAAACTGACGCGTCGCGTAAATGTTTCGATACATAAACGTAAGCGTTTTTTTGTCAACGTCTGATATAGAATATTTTTTTCCTCGATCTTTTTTAGGTGGTGCGTGTGTTGTCATCTTTCCCTCTACGGTTTACTTTGATCAGAAGCTATTTCAAAAGACCATGCTCTATTTTTTTAGAAAATCGTTTACCTGTTCTCTCGATGGCAAGGCCGGAATCACGCCTTTTATTTGAGTGGTCAAGGCGCCAACGGCATTGGCATAGCGACCGAACCGTTTCAGGTCGTTCAGCGTCAACCTGCCGGATTGTATATCCACGGTGATGAGCCTGGAAAGCAGACCGGCAATGAAAGCATCGCCGCTGCCGGTAGCATCAACTGTTTTAACTTCAAATCCTGGAATCCGTACGCCCCCTTCCGGGTTATAAAGATAACACCCCTTAGGGCCTAGCGTGACTGCAACCAGTTTGGGACCTTTATCCAAAAGCCCCCTGCAAGCCCGCTCCATATTTTCCACGGTGTCATGAGTAAGCAGATTCAATTCCATTTCGTTGATCTTAAGGATGTGAATCCGAGAAATCGCAGGCATGATTCGTTGCCTTGCATCATGGGGGCTTTCCCATAACCCTGGACGGTAGTTGACATCAAAAGAAATCAGGCTCCCGGCTTTTTTGGCAACACGCACCGCCTCCATCGTGGCCCCCGAACTGGGTTCCTGTGCCAAGCTCAGAGATCCAAAATGGAGCGATTTTGTTGCCTTCAACAGGTTGACATCGAGTTCCTCTGTTTTGAGCAGCATATCTGCTCCGGGGTTCCGATAAAATAGAATTTCATAGTTATTTACATCCGGCATGGCGATAAAGGCCATTCCCGTGCGGGCGTCTTTGTCATAACAGACGCCGCGCACATCGACGTTATTTTCTTTTAAAATGGCCGCTAGATGATGACCGAATGCATCATCGCCCACCTTCCCGATGAATGCCGTGCGTAACCCGAGGCAAGACCCGGCTACAGCCACATTGGCCGGGGCGCCCCCGGGGACGGGCCGGAATGATGACACCTCTGTAAGACGTCGGCCGATTTCTGCCGGAAACATATCGACTAACACCTCCCCAAGACAGGTAATATCAATTTCTTTAATTCCAACCATCTTTCCCTCTTGGTTGTTCTTGTTTTATCCTGCGCCCCCTTGGAGTTCTGCATGAAGGGTATAGCGATCGGAGCGATAATAGGCTTGTAAAAATTCAATGGGAACATCCTGCTGGGAATACGATACTCTTTCGATGTACAACAGCGGTGCCCCGCTTTCCACTAACAGATGCTCTGCAATATCTTGAGGTGCGCTGATGGCGCGTATCTGCTGTGTGGCGCGAAGCCATCTGATGCCATAATCTCGCTCCTTGATCATCCGCAAAGAGGTGATTTCAAAGTCATGATTGAGAATGCCCGGGCAAAAGCGATGAATGAAATGTGATTTCTCACAACACATCGGTTCATTGTCAGCCAACCGCAGTCGGTCCAAACGTGTCAGTTCTTCCCCAATTTCCACACCGAGCTTCTCGGCAATGTAGGGGTTGGCTTGAACCAGTCTGGAAAACAGCACCTTAGAGCTGGGTTTAAATCCGCGCTGGAGCATGTCTTCGGAAAAATTAACGATACGCGATAACCCGTGTTCGAGTTTGGGATGGGCCACAAACGTACCTCTCCCGCGTTGACGATAGATCAGACCCTCTTTTACCAGCATCTCAAGCACCGTGCGTACCGTAATACGGCTGACCCCATAGGTTTGGATAAGTTCGGATTCAGGTGGTAGCATATCCCCTGATTTCAGCTCTTGGTTTAATAATTTTTCATGGAGAATCTCATAGAGTTGCTGATAAAGGGGCAATTTGCTTATCGGGTAAACTCTATCCATTATTATCCTTTCATTTAGCAATCTGCTATATCAAAATCAGATGGCCGGCTAAAGGTAAGTGCCGGTATTTCAAAACTAAATAATATAATGATATGATGTTTTAACTTTAAATACATTTGGTTCATTAACTCAAGTAAAATTTTAACACTTCGAATTCGGATATATATATTGACGATGTATTTATCTATAACAATCCGTTATAAATTGATAATATTAAATTATGATTTCAGACATCCGACCGACCCAGTTGTTATGGGCTAAATTTTTCGGTTATTTTTTCCTTGACTTTGCGTTTTAAGTTTGTCACATAGATCATAATGTTATGATAATTAAGGTTTTCATTAATTTACGCATAACCACAAATATAGGTCTGACCATATTTAGAAGATCCGTAGAAAATTACACCCCTCATCAACAAACATTTAAATTTAAAAAGTCCATAAGGAGCTATAATTGAAATTATTTCTAGATACTGCAAATGTCGCAGCAATTCGAAGAGCCCAGGATACGGGGCTTTTGGGTGGCGTGACCACAAATCCGGTAAAAATCGCCGAAACCGGGAAAGATTTCCTCAAGCTTATGGAGCAAATTTGCTCTGTTGTCTCGGGTCCTGTCAGTGCAGAGGCGGTGGCCCATAGGGCCGGGGATATTATCAGAGTGGCGGAAAAATTATCTTCGATTGCTCCCAATATTGTCGTTAAAGTGCCTATGAATGTTGAAGGACTTAAAGCCGCATCCATCCTCGAAAAGGAAAAGGACATCAGGGTCAATGTCACCATGGTATTTTCTGCAGATCAAGCGACACTTGCCATGATGACTGGAGCCACCTTCGTTAGCCTTGTTTTGAGTAGGCTTGATGCGATAGGCAGTGAGAGTGAGATCCTTCTTGAGGACACGGTCGCAATAAAGAAGAACTATGCTTTTTCATCGGAGATTCTTGCGGCTAGCCTTAAAACAAGAAATCATGCGATCAACTGTTTCCGTGCCGGGGTTGATGCCATATCGGTACCGGAATCATTGTTCTTTGAAATGTTCGACCATCCGTTAACGACACAAGCCTTGGCCCAATTCGATGAGGCATGGGAAAAGGTTGTTAAGTAGCCTTCCCACTCAATTTTAAACGAAACCGGCCAGGGTTGACGGTGTTTGAACTTTCTCACAACACACAACCTTTGAAACGAGGAGGAAAAAATGCGACTGAGTCTCGACACAATCGGCTATGGCGGATATTTCACTGCGCCAGGAGAAAGTCTGTCTTTGGAAGAGAGTATCAAGAGATCTGCCAAGTTCGGATACGATGCAGCCTGCATCTATGCCCACCGTCCCCTAGGGTTTCCGGTGGATCTCGACCAGGACAGAAGAAAAAGACTGAGAGACCTATATCAGGATCTCGATTTGGAGGTGGGTGTAATCGTTTGCTGTACTAATTTTCAGGAAGGCAATCATGTATTAGTTTATCCTCAAGAAAAAGAAATTCTTT
This sequence comes from Desulfobacterales bacterium, assembly GCA_011049715.1. Classification (GTDB taxonomy): domain Bacteria; phylum Desulfobacterota; class Desulfobacteria; order Desulfobacterales; family UBA2156; genus UBA2156. Next base: position 28,651 of record DRHF01000200.1, on the reverse strand, counting down.
ATGTACGTGAGTGCATCAAGTTGGCCAAGGATATGGGTTCCGGGATTGTGCGGATCCTTGCTGCCTTTTATGGATATTTTCAGAATCTCTACGCCCAGCAGGGATATGGATTACCTGCATTCGAGTCTCGATCTCGAAGGGTATCCCGTGCAGAGGATTGGTTGGAGGCGTGGCATCAGGTTAAAAGGGGCATTAAAGAGGTCGCACTATACGCCCAGGATGAGGGCATCACTTTGGCGCTTCAAACACATCCGGAAATAACAGGCAATAACGAAGAAACCCTCGAATTGATAGAGGAAATCAATGTCCCTAGCCTAAAAGTGGGTTTGGACCTCCCCCTTCTGGAATCCCAGGATCCCGATTTCGTCCGAGAGACCATTAAAAGTATGAAAGATTTGATGGTTTACTCCCATACGATATCTTTGGCCACGAACAAAACTGTGGGTGGCGGTCCCTACAGCTGGGAAGAGGTTACCCCGGGAAGCGAAAAAGATGTGCTTGAATGGGAGGTTTTCATCCAGGCGGCGAAGGATATCGGTTTCGATGGCCTGCTTTCGCACGAGCAGTGCTCCCCGATTGTGATCAAAGGGCACAAGCTTGGCACCGTTCAAACAATCGACGAAAGGTATATCGATGCAATACTTTATTTAAAGGGTTTGCTCTTGAAACTCGGTTGTTATACCGGCCACAAGGACATATCTACCGCAGAAGCCGCCAAAAAGGAGTTTTTGCCTGAAGCTTGAAAACATGTTTATCCATTAAATATTTTCTTTAGATGCCAGAGGCGGCCGCATTCTCAGCTTGTAAACTGTGGGTAAAACTCGCCCACAATGTCGATAAACCCTTTTGGTAGAAGGGGCTAAACCAGTCATAAATCGAAAGGAGGAGACAACATGAAAAATGGGAAGAACCACAAAAAAATCACTAGACGCCAATTTCTCGACAAGTCGGTCAAGGTTAGTGCAGGTCTAGCCGTAGCATCGGTGACGAGCAGCTTTATTCCCATAGGAAGCGACAGATTCCTGGCACTGGCGGCAGAAAAGAAAAAAGGCCTAGCACCTGGAATGATTGGCGGTCCTACTGGATTTGAAGGAGCCGAAAAATACCAATACGGCCCTGATGAATCTGCAGGTAGAGCAATCGAGGGATTAAGGAAACTCAAGGCTGATGGGAAAGCGCCGAAAAAACTCGTGTTGATGGTACCCCCAGGGGAGGTGGGACATTGGGAAAATCCGCACCCACCAGGTGCGAAAACGTTGAAAGAGATGTTTTTCCAAGAGACCGGCATCGAGGTCGAACTTGTTGATACAATTGATACGGAGATGGGCAAGAAACTCGTACAGGATTACCAAACAGGTACAAACTCATATGATATTTATGGCACATGGCAGAATGAATTGGGAGATCTCGCTCGAAGCGGTGCTTTGTTTGCATACGATGAATTCGTTGACAAATACAAACCGGATTGGACAGACTCAAAGACAGGATATATTGGAGGTGCCGTTACCGTTAATACGATGATGAAATCGGGCGGGCACTACTATGGTTTCCATGTGGACGGCGATTACCCATGTTTTTACTATTATCGTAAAGATTTGTGGGAAAAACCCAAAGAAAGAAAGGATTTTAAGGCACGATACGGATGGGAATTGCAGGTACCGGACACGTGGGACCAGTTGCGCGACATATCGGAATTTTTCCATCGACCGGACAAGGGACTACTCGGTTGCGTCGGATTGAGGAATCAATACTGGGGATTTGCATTCTGGTACCCACGATACCTCTCTATGGCTTATCCGAACCAGTATTATTTTGATAATAACGGTGAGCCTCTTATTGACTCGGATGCGGGCATCAAGGCGACAGAGGAGTACGCGGATTCAATGAAATTCATGCACAAGGATGCCATTACATGGGGATGGGCTGAACAGTATCCTGCTATGGCCAAAGGTGAGTGCGCGATGATCGAGACCTTCCAGAACTGGAGTAAATTCATGGATAATCCCGATAACCCGGCTGTTTACGGAAAGGTTCGGACTTTTGGTTCTCCCGGAAGAATGATTGATGGTAAATACATTAGAAGAACAGTATGGTGGCCTGCCATAGGGAAAGCCATTGCAACCGGAGGGAAATATCCGGAAGCTTCTTATCTGCTTCTCCAATGGCTGACAAGTGGAAAGGTTTTTACTTTCGTCGTTGCAAATCCGGCCGGCTATCTCGATCCCTGCAGGCTGACCGATTTTACTGATCCGGGAGTTGTAAAGTCATACAAACCTTATAATGTGAAAACCTATGTCGACGTGATAGAACATGCGGCGCCACCCATCAATGTCCCCGGTGTCCTTGAGTTTCAAAATGCACTCGATCAGAATTTAATCGAAGCTGCGATCGGTAAAAAAACGGCTGCTCAAGCGATGAAGGATACTGCTTTGAAGTGGAAAAAAACAGTCCAAAAGGTGGGTAAGGATAAATTTATCGAAGCAGTGCAATCTCAAAACCCCGCTTGGCCAACTGTCATCGATCAACCCAAAATAAAGGCCTGATTTTAAAGGGAGAAGAATAGCTATCTCAAACGAGAGTGCTATTCTTCTCACCTAATTGACCGAAACGGTGATTCCTTTTGCCTTACATAATCCTTTATGCAGTGAATATCTTGTTTAAACGGAATAACCGTCATCAGAATTAAATCAAACAATCTCCCAAATCTAGTTCAAAAAGGAGGTTTCCACGTTGTCTAGTAAAAGAGGACAGAAAAATACTGTCGATAAAAGCGCTATCAAGGAAGGAATTAAATTCGGCACTTTGATGGTTCTCCCGGCGCAGGTCATGTTCTTTACTGTTTTGGCCTTTCCGCTCCTGGCTGGTATTTACATTAGTTTGACTGAATGGTCCCCTTTAACCAGTGGCGGGCTGAAATGGTACAGCGCTTATAAATATTGGTCTGGCTTGTCCAATTATTGGAACCTGATTACGGATAAAGAATTTCTGATGGCTCTGTTTAGAACATTCATTATTGTTGCCACAGTGGTTCCTATAGAATTTTTTTTGGGCCTATTTATAGCCTTTCTGTTCTTAGATAAATTTCCTCTCAAGAAGGTTTTTCACACCGTTTTGATTATACCGATGATGATTGTGCCGGCAGTGGGCGGTTTTGTATTTTATATGCTTTTTCAGTCCTCGGGCGCCATCAACGGCATCTTATCCATATTTACTTCACAACCGGTGGAAATCGTATGGCTCCAACACGATGTTTTGGCAATAATTGCAATCATATGCGCCGATGTGTGGCAATGGACACCCCTGATGTTCCTGATACTTCTTTCCGGATTAATGTCATTACCGGAAGATCAGTTGAATGCCGCCGTGATATTGGGGTTTTCAAACTGGCAGCGCTTCAGGATGATTGTTTTGCCATTAATGAAGCCGGTATTCATTATTGCGCTGATCATCAGAGGAATAGAAGCTGTAAAAATATTTGATCCAATATGGCTTATGACATCAGGCGGTCCCGGGACCGCGACCGAAACAATTTCTGTTTATCTATATAGACATGGATTCATTATGCTGGAGTGGTCCTGGATCGCAGCAGCAGGGTACATCATCTTTATAATTATAAATATCATCGCGGCATTTGCATTAAGGCTCATAAAGGAGAAACATAGAGAGGCAGCATAAACCGGAAAGGAGCATATATTTCGAATGGAACAGAAGATATACGCAAAGATAGTAAAGTACGTATTGGTTGTATTTATTGTTTCGGTGTTTTTCTTCCCGATTTACTGGACCATAACCATGGCTTTCAAACCTCATATGGAATGGACTTCATCGGCGGGGGAGATACACTGGATTCCAAAAAACCCGACATTAACTAATTTTACCTCTTTATTTCAAAGAAAAGTCTCCGTTGTCAGCCCGCTTGCTTCAACTGCGGTAAGGCCCATTATAAATAGTATCATTATTTCTGTTGCCAGTACGGCTTTTACAATGATTCTCGGCACCTTGGCCGCTTACGGTATTTCAAGATACAAGGTAGCCCCTAACCTGCCGTTTATGCTGCTTGGATTAAGGATGATCCCCTTGGCGGCAATAATTGTTCCGGTAATGGTTTTGTGGGCATATGTTGGATTCATTGATACTGCACACGGGTTAATTATTTTGTATGCTCTATCGACCCTTCCTTTTGCCGTCCTTTTAATGAAAACTTTTTTTGACGAAATTCCAACCGAACTTGATGAAGCTGCAATCGTGGATGGCTATTCGAACTGGGGTGCTTTTACAAAGTTCATACTTCCATTGGCGAAGGGCGGAATTTCGAGCACTGCCCTGTTTTGTTTTATTCTCAATTGGAGCGATTTTATTTTGGCATTGACTTTGACAGACCGAAAATGGTCGACGATTCCGGTCTATCTCGACAAGCTTCAATCCGGATACGTTGGCAAGCTTTACGGCCCAAAGGCAGCACTTGCTCTTATTGCTGTTATTCCTCCGGTCATCTTTGGCCTACTTATTCAAAAATACCTTGTGCGAGGATTAACCTTTGGTGCGGTTAAGAAATAGCGGAGTATTCCAATGGCAACGATCACGTTGGACAAACTGACGAAGAGATTCGGAAAACAAACTGCCGTAAAAGATCTCACGTTGAAGATTGATGAAAATGAATTCGTGGCCTTATTAGGCCCTTCCGGCTGTGGTAAAACAACCACAATGAATATGATTTCAGGTATATTAAAGCCCGATATGGGCAAAGTCTATTTTGATGAACGTGAAATGAATGATGTGCCTGCCGGAAAGAGGGGCGTCGGTTTTGTCTTTCAGAACTACGCCGTATTTACACATATGACGGTATACAACAACATCGCATGTGGTCTAAAAGTGCGGAAATTTCCAGCTTCAGATATTGACACCGAGGTGATAAAAGCCGCAAAATTGTTAAGAATCGACCATGTATTGAACACGAATGCAGAAAGGCTATCAATCAACGATATGCAAAAGGTAGCGCTTGCGAGAACATTGGTTACCAAGCCTGAAATCCTTTTGCTCGATGAGCCACTTTCAAATCTCGATGCAGCATTAAGAAATATCATGAGGGCCGAGTTAAAGCGACTTCACCTCGAACTCGGTCAAACGACCGTTTATGTGACACATGACCAGGTCGAGGCGATGAGCTTGGCGGACAGGATCGCTGTAATGAATTTTGCAGTTCTACAGCAATTCGATACGCCATATGAGGTGTACCGCCGGCCCAAGAATCTATTCGTCGCCAACTTCATTGGCAGCCCTACTATGAACTTCCTAAAAGGTACGTACAGAGATGGAAAAATCGATTTGGCGGATTTTGATCAGGGAATAATACCAATATCAGACACCTGCAGGACCCTCCTCGAAAAAAAGTTAAAAAACGAAGAAGTCATCTTGGGAATTCGCCCCGAGCATCTGAAACTTGAGCATACCAACGGAGTCCGTAAATCATCACTTAAAGCAAATGTTGTGAACCTTGAGCCACTTGGTTCGGAAACAATCGTCTATCTTAGACCACAGGGCGGGGTTGACAACATAATTAAATCAATGATGCATAGCGACTATGTGGCAAACCTTAATGAAGTTAAAACGATAGGTTTTAACGAAGAAGATCTTTACATTTTTGATCAAGGCTCAGGTGATTTGGTATTTACATTCTGATTTCTAAATTGAATTACACCGGAGCATTTATGGAGGAATAATGGCTTCGATACGCTTGGAAGGAATAAACAAGACGTTCGGAAAAAACAAAGCATTAAGAAATGTCAGCTTTCAGGTTGAGGATGGTGAGTTTTTTTGTATACTTGGCCCACCGGGAGCTGGCAAGACGACCACTCTTCGAATAATAATAGGCCTGGAAACACCTGATGAGGGAAAGGTATATATTGACGATGAGATCGTTAACAGCGTTCATCCAAGCAAGCGAGATCTCGCTATGATTTTCCAAAACCTGGCCCTCTACCCGGATAAAACCATATTCGAAAACATCGCGTCTCCATTAAAGCGATTAAAACTTGATGAACAAGAAATCAACTCGAAAGTGGTTGAAGTCGCGAAACAATTAAGAATAGATTGGATGTTGAAAAAGAAACCTGCGCAGCTATCCGGAGGGGAACGGCAGCGTGTGGCAATTGGCAGGGCTATTGTTAGGCAACCGAGTGCTTATCTTATGGATGAACCCCTGTCAAACTTGGATTCGTTGTTACGTCTTGAAATGAGACTAACCTTGAAAGAGCTGCAGACGAGCTTGAAAGAAACATTCATTTACGCCACCCATGATCAGGTTGAAGCCCTCTCCATGGCTGATAGAATTGCAATCCTAGACAAGGGTGTTCTCCAACAGATAGGGCTGCCGGGAGAAGTATACCGGTACCCCGAAAATTCACTTGTGGCAACAGTTCTAGGCAATCCGTCGATGAATTTTATTACCTGTAGGATTAAAGAAAACAAAGATAAAGTGTGTCTAATTCATGAAGCATTCTCTGCGATTTCCGATAAAGATGCACTTTCAACGGATGTTCTGTCTTCTTTAAATACTGGGAAAGACTTAATGCTCGGCGTTAGGCCTGAAGACATTGCCATTTCCTTACAAAAACCGACAGAACCGTCTGTGATGGGGGAAATCTATGTTACCGAACCTCTTGGAAACAAAACGATCGTTGATGTTAAATTGGGTGAGGACATCATAAAAGTGATTGATGGACCCTCCTTCAAGGGTGAGCCCGCCCAGACGATCTGGATAAGAATGAATGAAGCAAAACTTCATCTCTTTGAAACCAAATCAAGGAAATGTGTATACCATGCGTCAGAGGATTCTCCTGTCCGCATAGATAGTGTCCATCCATAAATGGCCCTTTTACCCTGCGCCATTAGATTTATGATTATCAGGGATATGTTGGATGCAAATCATAGGAGAAAAGATCAATAGCACTTTAAAATCTGTTGGTAAAGCGATCGCTGAACGAGATGCTGAATTCATCGAGAAGCTCGCAATACAGCAGACAGAAGCGGGTGCTGATTGGCTGGATCTTAACGCCGGCACGAATCCTCGCGATGAAGCTGAGGATCTGGTCTGGTTGATACGGACGACTGAAAAAGTCACTGATTTACCATTCTGCCTGGACAGCCCGAATTCGGAGACCCTTGAAATTGCAATCAACACTGTTTCAAAGACACCCATGATCAACTCCATTACCTTAGAGCCGTTTCGGTTAGAAGGCATTTTACCTTTAGTAGCAAAGCACGACTGCAAGGTTATCGCGCTGGCCCTCGATAGTAAAGGAAGAGGTTCAGAAGATGTAGGAGACAGGCTAAGGAACGTTCGACAGTTGATTGAAGAAACTCGTCGGGCGGGCGTCTCCGATGATGATGTATATGTTGATGCCATTCTCACGCCCATTGGGATCAATACGAAAAATGGCCAAATCGGAATTCAAACAATTGATTCAATTCATACTGAGTTCCCGAACGTGCATGTCAGCGCAGGGTTGAGTAACGTTTCCTATGGGCTGCCCGGTCGATCTTTGTTAAATAGGGCCTTTTTGACGTTGGCTTTAAGTGCGGGGCTAGATTGCGCAATTATGGACCCACTCGATCGTGAACTGATGGGTGCAATGCTGGCGACTCAAGCATTATTGGGGAGAGACCCATTTTGCCGAAGCTACACCACTTCATTCAAACAGGGTCGAATTGGTCCAACGCCCTAGTGGTATCCTCTTTCCTCAACAAATTTAATTTCCCGAAATTCACTGCGGGTGCCTCCCATAGCAATTACAGGATCGTATTTAAAACTTTCGAATGTTTTACTGGGTTAGCAGCAAAATGAAGATCTTTTCTTTGAAAGACATTTCCAAAATTTGCAAACGAGGGGAGAAAGATGATGTCCAAAAATAAAGAAGAATTATACCAGGAACGCATGAACCGATATTACACCGCCATGCAGAACGAGAAACCTGATAAGGTACCGATCCGGGCTTTTGTTGCCGAGGCTACCGGCAACATCGCCGGTATGAACAATCAGGAATTGACCCACGTTGCACAAAATGCCTTTGACGCTGCGTTCGAGACATTTAAGGAGTTTGACTGGGATGCGGCGATGGCCAATGCTGTTAATCTGTGGACCGGTATGACAGAGTCTTACGGTACTACATATTATAAAGTTCCCGGGATTCAACTCGACGTCCATGAGACATTTCAGTTCATTGAGCCAACCACGGATGAGAAAGCAATGTTGCGCCCGGATGAATATGATAGGTTCATTGAAGATCCGAACGAATTTGTGTTGAACGTCTGGGTTCCCAGAGCGTCGAAATACTTCTTAGGACCCGGATCCGAAAATACAACCTATAATAACATGGCATGGCTAAAGGCGGGCGCCGGTATGGTAACTTTCTTCAATATGATTGGAACACAAGTAGAGAGAATGCGAAGAGAGCTCGGCCTGGTGTCTGCAATATCTGGTGCACTTAAGGCGCCGTTTGACATTATGGCAGATGCATTTCGAGGTTTCAGGGGCGTATCCAACGATCTCTACCGAAGACCTGACAAGTTGTTAAAAGCGGTCGAAGCAGTCGCCCCCCACATGAAATATGTCGCACTGTCAGGGGCAGATCCGGAAAAGAAGGTCCCGATATGTTTATGGATGCATAGAGGTGCAACAGGTTTTTTCTCAAAAGAAGTCGTAAAAAAATTCTTCTGGCCAACTCTGAGAGAAATCACAGAGGAAATTTATGCGGAAGGCCATCAGATCATCTATTACGCTGAAGGCAAATGGGGCAAGGACCTGGATCTTTTCTTAGAATTACCGGAGAAGAGCATTATTTTCCACTGTGATAAAGATGACATTTTCGAAGTTCACAAAAGGATTGGTCACAAATTTGCCATCAGTGGTGGCGTCCCCAATGATTTACTGGCCTTTGGAACCGAAGAAGAAATCCGTTCGTTCTGCAAAAAGGTGATAAACGAAGTCGCTCAGGATGGTGGTTATATAATGGATGCAGAAGCACTCATGCAAAATGACACAAAATTTGAGAATCTAAAAATCATGACGGATGCCTGTAATGAATATGGCGTATATTGAAATAAAAATTGAAGGAGGGAATAAATGAATGAAAAACCTAAAAAGCCTCTGAAACCAGGTGTTTGCCACCCATGGGAAGAAAAACGAAAAGAATATGAGGAAATACGGGGCGATGAGAATGTTGTGAAAGAACAACATGAATGGTTTGATGAACAACTCTATCAGTTTCTGTGGTTAATGGTTTCACATTACTAAAATCTCGGGGAGGCACAGTATGGAATTTAGTAAGCTAACTGAAGCCGTCGTGGCTTTTGATGAAAACAGAATATACACGTTTGTAGATGAATACCTTGATCAGGGCATGTTGGCTAACCATATTTTGAAGGCATTTCGCAATGGCATGTCGACTCTCGGCGACAGGTACAAGAGGGAAGAGATCTTTGTTTCTGACATGATGTTTGCAGGCGAGATTATGCGAAATGTTATGAAAAAGCTCAAACCGATTTTAGTAAATGAGGGCGGTCCAAAGGAGGTGTTTGGAAAAGTGATCATCGGTACGGTGAAAGGTGATATCCATGACCTCGGTAAAGACCTTGTGGTCATGATCCTTCGAGGAAATGGTTTTGAGGTTGTGGACCTTGGTGTCGATGTCCCTTACGAAAAGGTTGTTGAGGCGATCAAATCGAATCCGGATTCAAGAATATTAGGGCTGAGCGTCCTTTTAACTTCTGTGTTCCAGGCAACCACTATGACTGTTGAGGCCATAAAAGGAGCCGGTCTGCGGGATAAAGTAAAAATAATGGTCGGCGGGGGACCTGTCACGCCAAAGGTGGCCAAAGAGACCGGTTGTGATTTCTTTGGAGAAGATGCCGTAACCGGTTTAAACTATGTGAGGGAAGTGTATGGGGTACCATAAAAGGAGAAATGGGGCATGAAAAAGCTTAAGATAAGCATGGGTATTTGGGGTCCATCGCCATGGGCGCCTGATTTAACGTTCCGATCAGCGTTCTCTGCGCTATGCGCGGAGCAGGCGGTGAAACAGAATTCTTGTAAATCCAAAGGACTCGCATAGCGTTGTCGCATACCCAACAAAACAAGCCGGTGATCGCGCTTGACTCCGGAAAGGTGCTGATCGATTTTGATTATGCCATTCTGATCAACAGGCTTTCCGAGCTATCGGGACGTCTTATTGAATCGGGAGCTCTTTCAAAAATGGAAGAAATAAATGCGTCCATGCAGCGCGGGGAACTGGCATGGGCTCAAGCGATTAAAATCTTGAATCGATCCCTTTGTATTAGCGTCAGCGAAAAGGAGTGGATAGATTTGTACAACGGTGTTCTAACGCATGAAATTGTTCGTATGCGCGAGGTTCTTTCTGACTTAAAGAAAACCTATCGTCTGGTGGCGTTAAGCAACACCGATGAGATTCACTGGTCTTATCTTCTTAAAACCTTCCCCATATATGCGCTCCTCGATGGATGGATCGTTTCACACCAGGAGAAGGTGGTCAAACCCGGTCCTGCCATATATCGAATATTTATGAAACGTTACTGCAACAACGGTTTTCCGGCTTTTTTCACTGATGATATGCCTGAAAATGTTGAAATGGCACGAAAGCTGGGATGGCGGGCCGAAATTTTTGTGGATGCTGAACATTTTATTCAACACATAAAAAGCATCCATAGCTAGTGTCCATCCATAAATGGCCCTTTTTGACCTGTTCGGCGTTCTCCGAGTTGTTTCTTACAAGCGCCTCGGTTTGATTTCCGTGCTGACACAGTGGTTAGGTGCAGTCGGCAGCGCCGAATTTAGTCGGTTCCAGATCGATCCAGAGGACCTTTCCACACGGCATCGTCTTTGTCCCATTGCCAGCCAGGTTTGGGGATGCTTGTGTTATGGCGTTGCCACCCGGATTGAACTCGATTAAACACTGCTTTCAAAGAAGGTATCCCACTCGTTGCATCTGAAGTTTCAGTGCTGCAGGCACCCACGCCAACCGCTGCTGTTATGGCAGCAATAGGGCTGATTCCGGTTAGCAGACCGGCCAGAAGACCTGCAATGGTGCAGTCCCCCGCTCCGGTGGTCCCGGCCACATGAGTGTGAAAGCAGGGTGCAAGTAATTGCCTGTTGGTCCACTCTGTGATGTTAAGATTTGTCCCTCCGGCATAACTCAGTCGGTCAGCATTGGCCCCGGACCTCAAATAGAGTCCCTGGTTGCCCAATTTAACAACCACAACCAAAGTCCCCATATTGATCAACCTGTCGGCTAAATTGTCCAATAAACCGGTATCGATCCGTGTCATAAATCCCTCGTCGCTAGGAGTATTGTTAAACGATTTAAGGATCTTGCGGTCTATCATATAGAGAATTTCTTCTAAACTTGGCAGAAAAATATCTACATATGGCAGTACACGTTCTAAAATCCGATTCCAGTCCTTACGCCCGGCTTCGGATGTGGGATCCGGTTTGGCCATGTCGAGAGAAGTAGTTATTCTTTTTTCTCGAATGCGTTGAAACAGATCCTTGAGCTCCTCCCCCCCGCGACGATACATCTTACGCATAAGGGGAGGATATCCAAAATGAAAGAGACGAATCCCACCCAAATGCCGGTCATCTATATCTGCGTTGCCAAATACATCATTGGCTCCCGAACAGTGAAAAAACATTCGATCTTTTTTTGGCGGACTGATCACAATGGTGTAAGAGGTACTGCTGCTATCATCAACAATCATTCCCTTGGCAAGGCCTGGGCCATGGCTCCTTAACACGTTCAAAACCATATCTCCCAAAAAATCTCGTCCAACTTTTCCAATCATAACGGTCGGCACGCCCAGGCGGTGAAGGGCGAGGCCCGTATTGCTTACGGCACCGCCTGTTGACACCACCGCAGGTCCAACCTCCACCAGCCTGCCAGGCGTAAATAAATCCCCAAAGTTTCGTTCTTCTGACCCAAATGAAGGAATGATATCCAGACAAATATGGCCCGCAACAGCTACCATCGCTTGTTTTTCATCAGCGGCGATTTCTTTCCCACTTTTATTATTTGTTTTTTGCATAAAAATATTTTCTCTTTGGCTTTCAAGCCCAAGAAGCATCTTCTTTGTCCAAACCGGGCATACGCCTTTTGTTACGCACCCAGGCTCTCCGGTTGTATAATCGAATATATCGTGGGGCCTTGGCCTATGCCTCTGCTTCAATTAGGTAATCCGGTCTTATGATCTGATTGCACCTTCCCGGGGCATCCCACAAAACACGCGCCATGACGTGATAACAGCCGGCTTACATAAGCCTCTATGTTTTCTGCAATTGAGACCCATCTATCTCCTGTTCATAGGTTTTTTTCAGATCTTGCCAGATATTGAACATCAGCTCCTTGATTTCCTTCCAGGACTTTATTTCCATGGACCTCAGATCCTCCAGTTTTTTTATTACCTCCTCGTGCTTTTCTTTCAATACTTTAAGCTGGCGGGAAAGTTCTTCCCTGGCATGCTCGCCCATGGTTTCGGATTGTTTCCGCAGGTCCTCGATTTGTTTATCGAGGTTGGATATGGTTTTGTCCAGTTGTGATAAAAATTCTTTTTTAGCTTTTTCGATAATTTCCTTTGCCTTATCAGTCATGTCATGATTTTTTGCTTTCAGTTTTTCGTTCAACAGATGTATCTGTTCTTTGGATTCGCCAGTCAGTTTTCCAAGCTTGGACTCCAGCTCATCCATTTTCTCATTTAGCTCATTACGCCAGATTTCCAGCTTATTGTGAAATTCAGTCTCTCTTTGTCTCAGTAGGTCGAGTGTTTTTTTGGAGATGCCCTCAAGATCGTTTTTTAATTCTTCAAACGAGGTTTTGAGCGATTCCGTGTCAGAGGGGTTGCCATAAACAGTCGAGGTGGAGATGGGTAATATCAAAAATAACAGGATCAATTTTAAGTATATTGAACATTTCATAAAAGACCTCTTTTTTTATGAACTTGAGAATTGAAAATGATACCCGAAATTAGCGTTAACAAAATAAAGAAACATTATATCATACTGAAGCTACTGTACATTATCAGTTTATTTTCGCATATCAAGAATTTCCTGGGTCCGCTCATATAACGCATTGATTTTTGTTTTGATTTTGGTCATCCGATCTTTATCATAACAGGATTATCTTTCGAATACGGTTGTGACCACAATTCACTTAAGTGTTGTCCCCCCAATCGACCGGAGGGCTGCTCCCTTCCGAAGGCGATGTTCCGATTGATCGGGGTGCAAACCCGGGGTAATTAATTATTTTCAAGTTTGAATTTAAAACTATTTTAATTTATGGTAATGAAATATCGAAAAAATTGTTGTCCGGGTTTTGATCCAAAAAGAAATAATTATAACATGCAAATTTTAGACGCAACAAACGATTTTTATCTAAAGACGTTAATACAATCTGTTTAGACTAAATATTTTCGCTCAAGTTTCACAACCCAAATTTTACGCTGACTCACCTTCACCCCACGCCGAAGGCGATACTCGGATGGATCGGGAAGCAAAACTTGAGTTTTTGATTATGGCCCCTGACTCGGGCAAACCTGACCCGCAGCTCAAGCAGATGATAAAGGGGCGGCTTTGCAGATCGTAAAAGACGTTTTTCCCGGGTCACCGGATAGTGCCGGGGTTGAAGGCAAAAATTTTTTTTCTACGGTTTGGGCTGCGGGCGTGAAAGTTTCGAGACTTCCGGATGCGATTGTAATCTTTGTTAACGAAGATTTTTTGTATTCAGGTCAAACGAAAATAATTTTTGCCATATTTTTTTGGTAAACAAGGAGAAAATTTATGATCCAAGTTGAAAATTTGACAAAATACTACCATGACTTCTGTGCTGTGGATCAGATCAGCTTCGATGTTAAAAAGGGCGAAATTTTAGGGCTGTTGGGCCCCAACGGTGCAGGAAAGACCACAACCCTTCGAATGTTGACCGGTTACTTTCTTCCCTCATCGGGTACCATCCGTGTAAAAAATTATTCCATCAGCGAAAATTTGCTGGCGGTCAAAAACCTGATGGGGTATCTGCCTGAATCCGCACCCCTCTATCGCAACATGCTGATCTACGATTATCTCGACTATGTTGCCAAGATCAGGGGATTGACACGGGATGAAAGATTGACTCGAATCCGGCATTTGGCTGATCTGTGTGGATTGAACGAAATTATGCACCAACCGATTGATGAACTCTCACGGGGTTTAAAGCAACGGGTGGGTTTAGCCCATGCCATGATGAACGATCCTGAAATTCTTATACTCGATGAACCGACCTCAGGACTTGATCCGAACCAGATTGCTGAAATTCGGACGATCATCCGGGAAATCGGAAAAGAGAAAACCGTCATTCTTTCCACCCATATCCTCAGTGAGGCTGAGGTGACTTGTGACCGCGTGGTGATTATCAACAGGGGAAAAATTGTTGCAGACGACTATACGGAAAACCTTATAAAATGGGCCGGCCGGGATCATTTCATCTATCTTTCTCTTTTAAAAGCAGCGTTTCCCGAGGTTGAAAAGGAGTTGACTGAAATTGACGGCATTACGGCCATAAAACATCTGGACGAAACAGAAGACGATATGCTCAAGTTACGTCTAACCTGCAAGGCGAACATGGATATCAGGGAAAATATTTATCAAACGATCAAGAAATCCGACTGGATTCTGATGGAATTTTATAAGGAAACCCAAAATCTTGAAACCATCTTCCGCGAATTGACCAAGGAGAACTGACATGCGCCAAATTGTACATATATTCAGCAAAGAATTAAAAGATTATTTTATCTCCCCCATTGCCTATATTGTCATATCGGTTTTTCTTCTGGTGACCGGCTGGTTTTTCTTTTCGACCTTCTTTCTCTTTAATCAGGCCGATTTAAGAAGCTTCTTTAATCTTTTGCCGATCACCTTTTCATTTGTCATCCCTGCGGTTACCATGAGACTCTTTGCCGAAGAATTGAATGTGGGATCTTATGAAACCCTTTTCACCCTGCCGGTAACACTGCAGGATATAGTGATCGGAAAATTTCTGGCCAGCGTTGCATTTGTAATCGCCATGCTTTTGCCGACACTTTTCTATCCTATTTTTGTGGCCTTTTTCGGGGAACTCGACTGGGGGCCGGTTTTCGGGGGGTATGTCGGCGCAGTATTTCTCGGCGCCGCATTTTCCGCCATCGGATTGTTCGCCTCGGCTTTAACCCGAAATCAGATCATCGCCTTCATTGTCGGGATGACGATCTGCTTTTCCCTGACAGTGATCGATAAGATGCTCTTTTTCTTTCCCAGGGTTTTACTGGGTGTGATAGGATATCTGGGAATCGATCAACATTTTCAGACCATTTCAAAAGGGGTGGTCGACTCACGGGACATTGTCTATTTCCTGAGTATTATTTTTATTGGGTTATACGCGGCACACCTGGCCATGGGGAAGAAGGAATAAGGAGAGGAACAAGGACATGAAAAACAGATTTGGAAAACATATTAAACTTTTTGTCTACCTGATAATTATCGTATTGGTCAATGTGACGGGGGTTACTCTTTTTTTCAGATTCGATCTAACATCAAACAAGATATATTCTCTTTCCCAGGCCAGTAAAAAGGTGGTCTCGACACTTTCGGAACCCTTAACCATCAACGTCTTTTTTACCCGGAACCTCCCGCCACCGCATAACCAAACGGAACGGTATTTACGCGATCTTCTCGAAGAATATGCGATCCATGCAAATAGATATTTTAACTACCGGTTTTATGATGTCAGTTTCGAAGGGGAGGCCGGCGAACGTGGCGCCATGGCAAATCAAAAACTGGCGAACAGCTATGGCATTTATCCGGTTCAGATTCAGGCTGTCGAACAGGATGAGGTCAAATTCAAAAGAGCTTACATGGGGATGGTATTGATACACGGTGATATCGTCGAGCGGATTCCCACCATCACCTCGACTGATGGCCTTGAATATAAACTGACAACAACCATTCAGAAGCTGAACAACAAGATCAGTGCACTATTGAGTCTGAAAGACAAAGTTCGGATCACGCTCTTTCTTTCTTCCTCATTAAAGCAGGTTGCCCAATATATGGGGCTGAAGGAACTCTCTGAATACCCAACGAAAGTAGAGGAAATTATAACTTCTCTGAACAACAAGTCCTATGGAAAACTTGAGTATATCTATGAGGATCCTTCCAACGACAAGGATATGGAAAGCCTGCAAAAACGTTATAACATTATGAACCTCAAGTGGCCCTCCCTTTTGTCTGGTGAGATTCAAGCGGGAAGGGGTGTTATCGGTCTGGTGATGGAACATAAGGAGAAAGTCCTGGAAATACAGATTTTACGTGTTCTCCGTCTCCCGATTCTCGGTACACAGTACGATCTGATGGACCTCAATAAGATCGAGGAAACAATAAACGACAATCTGGAAACACTTATCAATATTAACGAAGATATTGGGTATTTAGCAGATCACGGTACACTGGCTGTATCGGGTGGTTCACCAATGGGCCGGCAAAGTCAGAATTCGCTTTCGAGTTTTGTCGCACTTGTTTCCCAAAATTATACCCTTAAACATGTGAATCTCAAAGAGGGCCCGATCCCCGACAATCTCAATTCCCTGGTTATTGTAAGACCGACTGAAAAATTTTCGGAATATGCACTTTTTCAAATTGATCAGGCATTGATGCGCGGTACGCAACTGGCCCTATTTTTAGATGCTTTCAATGAAGTCATGCCGCAAAATCAACGTGCAATGGGATTAAACCGAGGGCCGAACTTTATTCCGATCGATACAGGCCTTGAAAAGTTGTTAACCCATTATGGCATCCGAATGAAAAAGTCGTTTGTGCTGGACGAAAATTCCTATAGACAACGGGTCTCCCGCCAATTTGGCGGCGGAGAACAACCGATCTATTTTGCTCCTGTTATCAAAAACAAAAATATCAACAAAGATCTGGATTTTATGAAACGGATCAAGGGGCTGGTTGCCCTGAAAATATCACCGCTTGAGCTGAATAAAAAGCGTATCGACGATAACCGGCTCAGAGCGCATTTGCTGTTTTCTTCTTCGGCAAAGTCGTGGGAAATGAGTGGTGAAATTATGCTCAACCCCATGTTTATCACCCCGCCGGCGTCGGAGAATGAAAAGGTCAGCATGCCCCTCGCCTACCTTCTTGAGGGAGAGTTTCCGAGTTATTTTGCCGGGAAACCGATTCCGGAAAAGACCTCGGAAAATACGGATTCGGAAACAGAGGATGAGAAAGATACCGAACAAATCAAACCGCTCAAAAAACCATTGATCGATTTATCTAAAATCGAGGGCGTAGGAAGCTTTTTATCAAAAGGGAAGCGAAGTAAAATATTTCTGGTCGGATCATCGGAGATGCTCAAAGATAGTCTTCTCGACCCGGAGGGGAAGGGCTCAAATGCCATATTCATCATGAACATTTTAGATGTATTGAACCATCGGGAGGATATAGCGGCCATGCGGAGTAAAGAGCAGCTTTTTAATCCTTTGTATGAAACCAAGGGTTACGCTAGAGCATTTACCAAAACCTTTAATGTCGCCGGACTTCCGGTGCTGGTGGTCCTTTTCGGCTTATTCGTGTGGTTGCGGCGGCATTCCAGAAAAAAACAGATTCAAATGATATTTCAAAAATCAAGATAAAGAGAGGACGCCATGAAGTTGAAAAAAGAATATCCTATCCTTGTCGCTGTCGTGATTGCCCTGGTACTCTATCTGGTATTGCGAAATACCAACCGAATCCACTATCAACTCCCGGATGTCCCTCAAGTTGACGGCAAGCAGATTACCAAACTGGAGATTACCCGGTCTGGAAAATTGATACTGTTGAATAAAAAAGACAATAATTGGTTTGTTGGACCGGACAACTACCCGGCCGATTCAAACAAAGTGAAAAGTATGCTGGAAATCGTCGAGAAACTCATACTGACGACGCTGGTATCGGAGTCAAAAAATTATTTTCGTTATGATTTGAGCGGAGATAAAAAGATCGTCGTTAAGGCCTGGGCCGGAAATCGGCTGGACCGGGAATTTGAAATCGGTAAAGCGGCAACAACATATCGGCATACCCACGTGAAGCTATCAGCCGATCCGAATGTCTATCAGGCCCAGGGCGAATTCAGACGTCGGTTTGATCAAAGCATCGATGATTTGCGTGATCTGACGGTTTTATCCTTCGATCAGGATGATATCAGAGAGATTCAGATCACAGAAGGCAAAACCCTTATTGTGGTGATTCAAAAGGATTTCAAAGAATCGGCAGGTGAAAAAACAGATCCAAATACCAAGTCCGATCAAGAGACAAAGGCGGAAAAAATCTGGGAAACTCCGGACGGTAAGAAAGTGGATATGTCAAAATTAAAGCGTTTTCTTTCGACGCTATCCAGACTGAAATGCGAAAAGTTCATCCCTAATAATAAAAAGACGGAATTTAAAGATCCCATATATGAGATTCAGTTAAAGGGAACAAAAAATTATTCCCTCTCCCTGTTTGCAAAAGAAGGAAAAGAAGAAAAAATCTACCCGGCAATCTCTTCGGAAAATGATTATCCGTTTTATTTGGCTGACCACCAAGTGGATGACTTAAAGACCAACATCAAAAAAATGCTGGAACCGGAAAGCGAAAAGTAGATCTTTGAGCAGAAGAAAAGGTCTAGAAACCGGAAAACTACTGAAGAGGGGAACGAAATTTAGCTCCGGGATAGACGCTTTTGTCTGACTGAATAATCAAAACCGTAGCGGCTGCTTTTTCGGTAAAAAGGACAAGCATCGATCCAAAATCCAAAGGGGTCAGTGACACTTCAAGGTTTGTCTTTGGATCGATCGATGTTTCCTGTTCGAAGAGATGATAAAGCTGCCCGGGCCTGACACCGTCTTCATCCCCCTTATCAATGAACGCAATGCTATAGTCGCCAAAGTCAACCTCATGTTCTTCAGAGACAATGATCTTTCCATAGAGGCCTTTCATGCTGTCAGTGAGAGGAATTTTGGATGATCGTTTTTCAAAAGGTGCGACAAGATCATTGATTTCAATGGCCCTGAAGGACTGGATCACCCGGGCCAGGGCAAAACCGGGATTGCTTTCGATAACCTCGACAATCCCGGTCAGGTAATGCTGGATCCCGAAATTCCCACCCTTCTTTTTATCTCTTGAGGGTTTCAGGGTTCGAAAAACCGTATATTTTTCACCGACCGACAAGGAACCATCCTCCGCCTGCCAGATAAAAACACGATCCCCTTGGCTGATGATTGTTTTATTATCTACCACTTTGAAGATGGAGCCCCATGGTTTTAAAGGGACTTGCCGGACGAATCCGACGGCATCAATACCAGCATAATAATAATAGGCCCCTTCTTTTTTCGGGATTACTTTTTCCTGCATCTCTTCTGTGGGCAGGCTTTTTTCTCCGATATGATGAAAGAGACTAATGCGTTCGCCCGGCCAGATCCGATGGGGGTTTTTGATCTGTTTGTTTTCACTCCACAAATCAGGCCAGAGCAATGGTGATCTAAAAAACCGATCTGAAATTTCCCAAAGCGTATCCCCTTTTTCAACGGTGTAGTAAAAGCCCGACTCGTATTTGACAACCGATTGGCCTTCATCTGCAGACGTTAAAAAAGGCAAAAGAATTACCGCGAAAAGGATAGCGACGCCCAAACATACCCTATAAATTGTCTTGTCATTCATTGATTGCTCCGATTTTGGGTATTTAAAAAATTTATAGGCCCCCATGACCATTTTCTTGGAATCTTAGGTTAACCTGCAGGCCATCGATTTGTCAAGATTTTCATTTTTGCAGCCAAAAAAAAAGCCCCCATCAACAAAGATGAAGGCCTTTTTGTAAAGTTACGGAAACAAGGAGCAATTACATCATGCCGCCCATGCCGCCCATTCCACCCATTCCACCTCCACCACCGCCTGGTGGCATCATCGGTGCTTCAGGTTTCGATTCAGGCTTTTCAGCAACCATCGCCTCTGTGATCAACATCAGTGCAGCCACACTCCCTGCATTTTGGAGCGCAAAACGGACAACCTTGGTCGGATCGATAACACCCGCTTTCATCAGGTCCTCATAGATGTTTGTTTCTGCATTGTAACCAAATGCGCCCTTGTTGTTGATGACCTTATCGATCACGACTGCCCCTTCAACACCGGCATTTTTTACGATCTGGCGAAGCGGTTCCTCGATGGCGCGTCTAACAACTCTTACGCCCAGTTTCTGATCCGCTTTGATTTTGATCTTATCCAACGCATCGATGCAGCGCACAAGGGCCACACCACCGCCGGGTACGATACCCTCTTCAACGGCTGCACGCGTTGCATTGAGCGCATCCTCGACCCGGGCCTTTTTTTCTTTCATCTCTGTTTCGGTTGCAGCGCCCACATTGATCACCGCAACACCGCCGATTAGTTTCGCCAGCCGTTCCTGGAGTTTTTCACGATCGTAATCGGATGTGGTTTCATCTATTTGAGCCCGAATCTGTTTCACACGACCTTCCAGGCCGCTTCGGGAGCCGGCGCCATCGATGATTGTCGTGTTATCTTTGTCGATGGTGATCCGTTTGGCCTTTCCAAGATCTGAAATAGAAAGATTTTCCAACTTGATACCCAAATCCTCGGATACAACCTGCCCGCCGGTCAGAATTCCAATGTCCTCAAGCATGGCCTTTCTTCGGTCTCCAAACCCGGGGGCCTTTACAGCGGCAATCTGCAATGTGCCCCTCAGTTTATTTACAACCAGGGTGGCCAGCGCTTCACCTTCCACATCTTCCGCAATGATGACAAGGGGCTTGCCCATTTTGGCAACCTGCTCAAGTAGCGGCAGGAGGTCCTTCATGTTGCTGATTTTTTTCTCGTTGATCAGAATATACGGATCCTCTACCGAGGCAACCATTTTCTCGGCATCGGTTACAAAATAGGGTGAAAGGTATCCACGGTCAAACTGCATCCCTTCCACCACCTCTAAAGTGGTCTCCATGCTCTTGGCTTCCTCAACGGTGATCACACCCTCTTTTCCGACTTTGTTCATTGCCTCTGCAATGATATTGCCGATAGTTTCATCGTTGTTAGCAGAGATGGTGCCGACCTGGGCGATCTCACGCTGATCTTTGGTCGGTTTGCTCATGCTGTGCAGTTCTTTAACAATGACTTCTATCGCTTTCTCAATACCGCGTTTGATGGCCATTGGATTATTTCCGGCGACAACAAGCTTCTGTCCCTCTTCGTATATCGCCCTTGCCAGTATGGTCGCCGTAGTGGTACCGTCACCGGCCATATCGCTTGTCTTGCTGGCGACCTCTTTTACCATCTGCGCGCCCATGTTCTCAAACTTGTCTTCCAATTCAATCTCTTTGGCCACGGTTACGCCATCCTTGGTAATCGTAGGCGATCCCCACGATTTATCAAGAACAACATTTCTTCCTTTGGGACCAAGGGTTACAACCACCGCATCAGCAAGTGTTTTGATCCCGTTTAACATCGCTTCACGAGCTTTCGAATCGTATAGTATCACTTTACCAGGCATCTTGACTATCCTCCATTTTCTTTTGTTTAGTTCCTATTCTATAATACCGAGAACATCTTCTTCGCGCATGATCAGATGTTCTTCCCCTTCAATTTTGACTTCCGTACCCGAATACTTTCCGAATAAAATCCGATCCCCTTTTTTGATCTCCAGGGGGACCCTTTTGCCATCATCTCCCAGTTTTCCGTTACCCACGGAAATCACTTTTCCTTCTGCCGGTTTTTCCTTTGCAGTGTCCGGGATGATGATACCGCCTTTTGTTGTTGTTTCCTCTTCAACCCGCAAAACCAAAATCCGGTCCTGTAATGGTCTAAGTTTCATGGTACATTTTCTCCTTTTCTTAATCGTAAGTATTTCAAAATTTCAATGTTGATGATCGATGGTATATATACTTTGTTGAACTTGTTTCTATCCCCTTGATCTACAGGAACCTGTCGCCACCTCCTTTCACATAGAACGATGATTATAATTATGTATAACAGTTAGGAAATATTGGATTTATAAAGACGAAAAATACTATTTTGAATAATAATCACACATTTTGATTTGTAAAGAGCGGCAAGCGGAAATAAATAAAAATGGAAATAGCTATTCCGACTTCTTCTCGGTTGTTTTTTTGGATTTATCAGGTTTATTGGTTGTGGTTTTCTCTGTCGATTCTGAGGGCGGGGAGGATTTCTTAGATTTATTGGCATAATCCGTTACATACCATCCTGTCCCTTTGAGATGAAAGCTGCTGTTGGAGATGAGCTTTTGAACCTTTCCTGAACAGTGTCGGCATTTTTTAAGCGGCTTGTCGGAAAATTTTTGCAACACTTCTTCAACGTCACCGCACGTTGTACATTGGTACTCATAGATCGGCATGATATAAAAAAATCTCCTGCTTAAAATAATTTCGCCGCCAACGCGTTGTCAGACGGGTAATTTTAAGATTATATATAGCAATGATTCTTCTGTTGTCAAGCCCGGTGATCGGTTTTGCCTTTGGGGTTAAAATAGGCAGAAGCCGGATCGGTTCAGTCTCTGTGCTCATCCAAGGGGGCTCGCCATTCATCGTAAAAATTGAACACATCCTTTATATCGGAAATCCGCACATTGCTCAGAATTTCATGGGTATTTTTGTGCACCCACCTTTCCTCGGTTATCTTTTCTTCCGCCGACGCTTCAAATTGCTGAAAAAATTTACTGAAACGGATAATATGAATTAATTCATGTGTAACTATATAAAGGATAAAGGGGAAAAGCTGAACCTGGGGGGACTGTTCCATCGCTAGAAGAATAGAGTGATCCTGAAGACATATTTTATAAAAATCGTATGTCGATGTACCGAGGGTGGTGTTGTCCCTTTGTCCTTTGTATCGGATAATCTGGGCAAAAGGGCCATGAATGATTTCGTTACGATCAAGATCGGTTAAAGTTTTGACATCATATTTGCGGCCAAGCCACTGACTTGCAGACATTTTGTAGAAGTTGCTAACAAGTTCTTCTGCCATGGCCACCGCACTGTTGATGGTTTTGATCTGTACGGCATTGAATTTTTTCAGGTTCTTCATTGTGCTTCAAATCGATTCGATAGTCGGACCGGATGCCGTCTTATTTCCGACTAACCGGGGGTTAATAAAATAGAGCGTCCAAAAAAAAGTATGGACAAACCATAATGACTGGGATAATATGTAATATTCATTGAATAAAATAAAAACGATAGGAGGTGATCGGTTGGGTACTGTTGTTAAGAAGCGAAGAAAAAAAATGCGAAAGCATAAGCATCGGAAACTATTGGCCCGTACACGACATCAAAGAAGGAAGTCCAAGTAACGCTCAAAAAATTGTGGATGGAAAAAAAAGTGCCAGGCTGCCTGAAATGGGCCGGCGCTTTTTTTTTACGGTTTATCGGAATATCCTTTTAAATATTTCAGGAAATCCGAGTCTGTTGAAAGGACAAGGGAGCTGTTTTGGTCTAACGCCGTGCCGTAAATTTCAAGTGTCCGGGTAAATGAATAGAATTCGGGATCTTTTCCATATGCTTCCGCATATATTTTCGTTGCTTTTGCATCGGCTTTTCCTTTGATTTCCTGGGCTGTTCGGTATGCTTCAGAAGTGATTTGTTTCAAATCCCGCTCTTTATCCCCCAGAATCTTACGGGCTTCTCCCATTCCCTCTGATCGAAATTTTTCTGCAATCTGTTTTCGTTCGGCTATCATCCGCCCATACACCGATTTTCTGACCTGTTCCACATAATTAATCCGTTTGATCTTCACATCGACCAGTTCAATGCCAAAGGCGACCAGCTTGGGCGCTGCCTGTTTCAAAATCCCTTTGGAGATCTTTTCCCTGCCCGTTGTGATGTTAAATTGTGAGAGCTGGTCCTTTTTTAGATCCTCAAAGCCGATTTCAAAGGTGTCCAGCTCCCGGTTGCTGTTTCGGACCGTTTCAATAAGCCGGTAGGATGTAATAAAATTTCTCACAGCCGGATCGATGATATCATCGAGCCTCCCCAGTGCGCTGACCGTATTGTTGACGGTCTGAAAAAACTTTACCGGATCGACTATTTTCCATCGCGCAAAGGTATCCACCCAGATATAGGTTTTCTCCAAAGTGGGGATCTGGCCGGGGTCGCCGTCCCATTCCAAAAGATTTTTTGGAAAATAGTTGGTGTTTTGGATAAAAGGTGTCTTGAAATAGAGTCCCGGTGAGGTCTTGGGCGAACCGATCACTCTTCCGAATTGAGTGATAACGACCTGCTCCGTCTCATCGATCGTGTAGGCGGAAGCAAAGACAATAAATATGGCTATAATAGCGACGATGATGATGATAGTTTTTGATTTCATTTGATTACACCGCTCTGTTGTCCAAGGTTAAGAAAAGGAAGAATATTTTGTTGATCCGAATCGAGGATATATTTCTGACCCAGTTTGGGGAAAACATCCTGGAGCATCTCAAGGTAAAGCCGTCTTTTGGTCACATCCTTTGCATTGACATACTCTTCGTACATCGACACAAATCTTGACGCGTCACCCTCGGACCGGTTGACCCGATCCAGGGCATAACCTTCTGCAGCCTTGATGGTTCTTTCCGCTTCACCCCTGGCCTGGGGGATTTCCCTATTATAATCCTCCTTTGCCTGGTAGATCATCTTTTCTTTTTCCTGAATCGCCTGGTTAACTTCATTAAAAGAGGGCTGAACCGGACCCGGAACATTCGTCTTTTTCATCTCTACGGTGACGATATGAATACCGGTTTCCGCATGATCCAACTCCTTCTGAAGGACGGATTTTGCCTCAACCGCTATTTCATCCCGTTTGGAAATGACTTCATTGATGCTCCGGTCACCCACCACCAGCCGCATACTCGCCTCGGACATATCGATGAGGAGTCTTCTGACATTTCGAACTTTGAACAGGTATTTGTACGGGTCCTTTATCCGGTACTGCACGATCCACGGGACAATGCCCACATTCAGATCGCCGACCAACATCAGGGACACATTTACACCCTCGCCCTCAGACGCGTACCGTCTCCGGTCGGTGATCCTGGTGGAACGGAACCCAAATTCTTCTTTGAAGACCCGTTTGACTTTAACCTTTGTCACCTTCTCAATCCCCACGGGAAGTTTAAAATTAAGGCCCGGCTGACTCGTTCGGGTGTATTTTCCGAATCGCTGGACGATCCCCACTTCATCAACCCCGACGGTGTAGAATGTCGAGGAGCCGAAAAGAATTGCAATGATGATCAAAATGATCAGCGGTCCCCCGGGCAATTTGCCGGGTAACTTAAATTTTTTAAATTTTTCAATAAACTCATCCATTTGAGGTGCGTTACCCCCCATTTTCCGTTGTTGGTCTTTTAATTTATCCCAGTCCCAGTTCATTTTTCATTGCCCTATTTAGATTAACGAATTTTTACCTCAATTAAGGTTTTGCGACCTGTCGAAACAGGCTGATTCAGGACTCTTTCTTGATAAAAAAAAGACAAATTGATAAATAAATCTCAAGTTTTGCACCCCCAATGGGGCACGGTGCCGCATCTGGTGTGGGGTAAATAAAATTTCTTTTTACCCTATGCCTGATGCGACTTTCCTTAAAATATCAGGTGTGAAACTTGAGAATAAATGGTCAATAAAATAGAGAAAATAGTTAATAACCCCATTAAACACGTCTCGCCTGATAAGTTAAGTTAACAAACGGATCAAGTCAAGAAAAAAGAAAAATCGAAGTGTTTTTTCTTGACACACTGAGAGATAGTACATACGGGATTAAAGAAATTTTGTAATGTTTAAATCAGGAAGGTGTTAAGTAGGTATTTGTCTATGACCTGGGAAGACAAAAATCGAGAATTCGTGCGCCTTGGGAGTGTTATCAAAAACGTCCTGAAAAATTACCGACATGAGTCAGATGAGGAACTGACACAGATATGGAGCCTTTGGGAAAAAGTGGTGGGTCCGGTTATTGCTGAAAACGCTCAGCCTGCAGCTTTTAAAGGAAATATTTTGATTTTGCATGTGAACAGTTCGACCTGGATACAACAACTTCGATTTTTGAAAGAGGATATGATGGCGAAAATAAATGATGCATTGGGAAAAGAAATGGTTTCGGAAATTAAATTCAAGATCGGGTCGTTGTATTAAAACTTCAAGCGAAAAGCGTGGGGCGATCCATCCCTTACTTCGGGCCCTCTTGGGCGGTGACCTATGGGAGCGATGACAACAGATACTTTTTTTAACGGCCGGGTTCGGGTGAACCAGGATCGATCTGGTTATCGTTTTTCCATCGATGCCGTATTATTGGCCTATTACGCCAGACCTCGTCCGGATGATAAAATAATAGACCTGGGGACCGGATGCGGTATCATACCTGTAATACTGGCATATCGGCATCCCGGCATTACGCTCTATGGTATTGAGGTTCAGAAAACACTGGCAGAAATCGCCACCCTCAACGCGAAAGAAAACCGGATGTCGGATCGGATCACGATCATAGAAAAAGATTTGAAACTGTTGGAATCCCAGATGGTTTCCGGACCGGTGGATCTTGTTGTCAGCAACCCGCCCTACAGAAGGGTCAGGTCAGGAAGAATAAATTCCGACCGGCAGCGGGCCATTGCAAGACACGAAATTACAGCCACTCTTTTAGATGTTGTGCAGGCCGCCCACCGGGTGTTGCGAAATTCGGGGCGGCTGGTGATGATTTTTCCGGCCGAGCGCATCATCGATCTAATTTTCCAGATGCGATCCTCATCGATTGAGCCCAAACACCTTCAAATGGTATATTCGGATATAGATATGGGGGCCACGCTGGTGCTGATCGAAGGACGAAAAGGAGGCAGGCCGGGAATGAAAGTTGCCCCACCCCTGACGATCTACCACCAAGACGGATCTTATACGGACGCGGTTTTAAAAATGTTCGCCCCTTGAACCAGAAAAACAGCCAGTGAATTCCCTGCCCGGCTCAGGCGGAGTGCAGGGTTCTTCAGACCATAATCCCCTGAAGAAGATCATTGACAGTATGGGAGAAAAATTATATTGAGGCACACACCTAAACCGAAACCCCTATTATAGTGGTGCTGGAGAGGTGGCCGAGTGGCTGAAGGCGCCGCTCTCGAAAAGCGGTATCCTGTTAACCGCAGGATCGTGGGTTCGAATCCCACCCTCTCCGCCAATTTCTATAATAATATCAATAAGTTAGGTTGAAAATCAGGGTGTAGCGGGTGTGTATAAGTTATTCAATCCTCAACCCTAACAATTTCAAAAATAGTTCCATTTAACCCCCCCCACATTATGCACGATCTTTTTCATGATCTTCTATGTTGGCATCGGCTGCAGATAAAATATTCACCACTTCCTAGTGTCTTTTTCCTTTGACAAAAAACACGGTTAGCTTGATCGGATCTATTATCCAAATTCAAGATTTTTTGCATCTTGTTTTTATTTATTATGCGTGTTAGCTAATCCTCTCGATAACGCTAAGCGAGTTTTCTGCAAGATGATATCGACCGCAAATATGCCGGAGAGATGTCCGAGCTGGTTGAAGGAGCACGACTGGAAATCGTGTGTGCTGTTTAAAGCGGTACCGAGGGTTCGAATCCCTCTCTCTCCGCCAAAAAATCAAAAAGTATTTGAAGCTCCTTGCAGTCCGCTGAAGCGGACAGTGAATTTCCCATTAATATAAATTCTATATTTTTTTATTTCGTTCATTTCGAGTTGCAACCCAAAAAAAGAACCTTCATCATGTCTTATCTTGTACTCGCACGCAAATACCGCCCCCAAACGTTTAATGAAATTGTAATGCAGGGTCATATCACCCGGACCCTGACCAATGCGATTGTATCGAATCGGGTCGCCCATGCGATCCTGTTTTCAGGGCCGAGGGGAACCGGCAAGACCACAGTTGCCCGGATTTTGGCAAAGGCGATGAATTGTAAAGAGGGCCCGATCCCTGTTCCCTGCAATGTTTGCCGTTCATGTATGGAGATTACCACAGGGAATGCGGTGGATGTGTTTGAAATTGACGGGGCCTCAAACAACAGCGTGGATCAAGTCAGGGAGCTTCGAGAGAATGTCAAGTATATGCCCGCCCACAGCCTGTACAAGATCTATGTCATAGACGAAGTCCACATGCTCAGTTTAGCTGCTTTTAATGCATTATTAAAAACGCTGGAGGAACCCCCATCACATGTCATGTTCATCTTCGCTACTACCGAACTTCGCAAGATCCCCGTTACTATCCTTTCCAGGTGCCAGCACCATGATTTTCGGCGGATAGATGTGGAATCGATTTCAAAGCATCTCGAGACGATCTGTTCCAAAGAAAATGTTGATATTGCGGTTGAGAGTTTACGGCTGATAGCACATGAGGCCGACGGAAGTATGAGAGACGCTTTAAGCCTTCTCGATCAGGTGATGACCTGTTCAGACGGCGCCCTTTCCCATGATCAGGTCTTGGAGTTGCTCGGTGTTTTAGACAGAAAAATTATCTTTGATTTATCCGCGGCCATTTTTTCGAAAGACACCTCAGGATTGCTCGATATGGTAGAGGAAATCTATGCGAGTGGTCATGACATGAAAAAGCTGT
>DRHF01000199.1 GCA_011049715.1 Desulfobacterales bacterium | reverse complement strand
TTTTTAACAATGGTCTGCCTGAATATGTAATAATCGTACATTGCTCACAGCAACCGATAGAAAATATAAAATCAAGGCAGACGCGTCAAGCATGATATTTTTGTTTGCAATAGAATCTATCGCAGCCGGAAGTGGTATGCGGTACTCGATCGTGGTTTCAAAATTTGAAAATCGGTCTAACTGGCGAGGACAATGGAATCTCGGAGATGCCTGGGGCGCAGTCTTGACCGACAGTTTGAATAACACCGGACGATTTATTGTTCTGGGTGAGAACGATATGAGGAAAGAGGCCCTTGCCGAGCAGGATTTTGCAGCGAGCAATCGGGCAGCCGGAGGTGGAAAAAAGGTGGTTAAGGGCCAGATGACACCCGCACAGCTGCTCGTAAAAGGAAATATCACCCATTTTGATCCCGGAACAAGTGGCGGCAAAGGCGGTGTGGGGTTCGGCGGGATCAAGATAGGTCTGAAGGGCGGTACTGCTGAGATAAACGCGGTCATGTATATCATCGATTCCAGCACCGGACAGGTAATGGCATCCAAAAAGGTCTATGGAAAGGTCACAAAAAAAGGACTTTCCATCGGTATTTACAAGCATGGATTTGCCGGAAATGTCAGTGGATTTAAAAAGACCAATACCGGGAAAGCCGTTGAAATGGCGATCGATCAGGGGGTTGACTTTTTGATCTCCCAGCTGGAGGATATTCCCTGGACGGGAAAGGTCATTTTAAACAAAGGAGGTAAGGTTTATATTAATCGGGGCACCCGGGAGGGTGTAACCAAAGGACAGACTTTCGATGTGGGCGAAATGGAGATATTAAGGGACCCGGATACCGGTGAAGTGCTTGATGCCAGCATGGAGTCAGCGGGAAAGATCCGCGTTTCAAAGGTCAAAGAGAAAATTGCAATTTGCAAAATTGTTGAGGGACAGATCGAGAAGGGAATGACCATAACGTTACCTGAGTAGATAGGGTTCATTGTTTTTAAAAAAGCATGCAACGCTAATAATTCCGGTGCGGACCTTTTGTTGGATTTACTCTAAAAAAAGTTGAACCGATTATAGGGAAGATAATTTGATATCACGGTCATAGTTTTACTGTAATGTAATACCCCTGATCGCCGCGTTGCAATAAGATAACCACCGATCGTTTTTTGCGATAGTGCACGATCGCCTTTTGAAAATCTTTGATATTCTTTACCTTGATCTCGTCCAGCTGTCGAATAACGTCTCCTGTCCGTACCCCAATTTGGAACAGATACGATCGCCGGTTTATCTCTGAAATAACCACCCCCTTATTCATCGATCGATCTTTAACGCTTATTCCAAGAAGTTTCTGGGCCAGATCCAAGGCAAGCTCAATGGGGAACACAGCGGCATTCACCGTGAAGATCCGCTCTTCGTCTTTTCGCAAAATGCGGATTTTTATGGTGTCACCGGCAGCAACATTTCTCATTTCCGTATTATATTCTTTATTCGAAAAAATTCTTTTGGCACCGATGGACAAAAGGATATCGCCTTTTTGGATGCCGGCGTTTTGGGCAGGGCCTTTTTTTATCACCGCTTTTATTAAAACCCCTTCGCCATCAGACACATTGAGATATTTGGCGAGCCGTTTATCGATGTTCTGTACGGTGACACCGATCCATGCCTGAATGACCTCTCCGTATCGGATCAGGTCAGCGACAATGCGTTTTGCTTTGTTGATCGGAATGGCAAACCCGATTCCCTGGGCCTTTGCGTAGATGGCCGTGTTGATGCCGATCAGTTCACCGTTTATGTTGAGTAAGGGGCCGCCGCTATTTCCGGGATTGATTGAAGCGTCGGTCTGTATAAAATTTTGAAACACCTGTTTATCGGTCCGAACGCTACGATTAAGCGCACTGATGACACCGGTGGTAACCGTATT
>DRHF01000198.1 GCA_011049715.1 Desulfobacterales bacterium | reverse complement strand
TATGTACGTATACTATTTTTGCTAATTCATCTTAAAGTATGATGAAATATGGACATTGTCTTACATTATTACGTACGTTCATATAATAAGGAACGTAATCAGTTTAAGCATACCTATATTCATGAGAACTTTGGACTCTCAAGTTATAAAAGAAAACGATTTTTATTGAATAAAATAGACCGTGTCAAGCAAAAAATAAAAAGGTTTCAAAACCCAAATGAATTAACAATACGATTCCCCGAATATATGAAACATCCGTTGCCTTAACCGAATAATCTCCACATCGGTTTTTTACAGCAAAATCAATCGTAAGTTGATCTGCGCCAACACACACTTAGATTTTGAGACTTCACAAATCGGATGGATCCTAATGATAAATTAGCGGATCAATCTTATCGGATCTCCTTTTTTGGCACTGAAATAGACCTTTGCACTGTCATTGCCTACAGCAATTTCAAGGTATCCGCGACTTCCGATAAGGGCGAGCGGGGTCTTTGCTTTTTTGCTTTCGTAATTTTCGGATAATCCGGTAATTTTTGTTGATCCTATTTTGACTTCGGGATTTTTTTGGCGGTGTAACCTGCAAAACCGTTTAATCCTATTGTATCCAATATCGGTGATCAAGTTACCAAAACGGTCGATCGATAAAATACACCCCACCAAATCCCCATTATCCGCAACATATGGTTTTTGGACATTCAATTGCTTAATGTCGTTTTGATCCATTACAGATCCAAGGTTTTGGAGTTTAACTCCTTTTGTTATATACGCTGCAATCGGTGAGAAAATATCGCGACCGTGAAAAGTCTGGCTGATCTCTTTTAAAAAATAGGTCGAATTATCCACACAAATAACTGATTTAACATCCGCTTCATCCATGAGAAGCGATAAGACGCCATTGTCAGGAGCCAGAAAGATATAACGCCGAGTCTCAAGAGCGAGTATCGCCCGTTCGCCCCCCACGCCCGGGTCCACAACAACAACATGGACCGTTCCTTCAGGAAAATACTTATAGTAAGATTGAATCGCGTATGCGGCCTGGACAATGTCCTGGGGTTCTATATGGTGGGTAATGTCGATGATGGTAACCGATGGGTCTATGGAGAGGATAACCCCCTTCATTGTCCCGACATACTCATCACAAATACCAAAATCTGTAAGAAGTGTAATGATGGACATGGCCAAAGAAAGACATATTGGACCGAAAAGCGAACATTTGATCCGCAGACTGCAACACCATCAATCTATGAAAACATTTTTTTCTGAACACGAAATCCGAGATGTCTGAAAGCAGATTCTGAAGCTTTTCTCCCAGAAGATGTCCGGGTGATCAGCCCGATTTTTAACAAATAGGGTTCAACAACATCCACGAGTGTATCGGCTTCCTCCTGGAGAGTGGCAGCGATGGCTTCAATACCGACCGGGCCCCCGTTGTAAAACTCAATTATTGTTTTTATATATCGACGATCCAATGGGGTCAGCCCTTTTTTATCAACACCTTCCAATGTGAGGGCTTCCTCTACACTCCCTTTTGATACCACGCCATCTGCTCTAACCTGTGTGTAATCCCTTACCCGTTTTAGGAGTCTATTTGCAATTCTGGGTGTTCCCCTTGATCTTTTCGCCAGCACAGCTGCACCTTCATCGTCAATTTCTACTTCAAGCAGCATAGCAGATCGGCGGATGATTTTCACCAAATCGTATTCGTTGTAAAAATCAAGACTTCTGAAAATGCCAAACCTGTCCCGCAGCGGTGCTGATAAGAGTCCAACACGAGTAGTCGCACCCACGAGAGTAAAGCCCTTCAAGCGGTATCGGTGACTCCTTGCATGAACTCCTTTATCAAAAACAAAATCGACGGCAAAATCCTCCATGGCAGGATAAAGAAATTCCTCTACTGCTTTTGGCATACGATGTATCTCATCGACGAACAACACATCTCCCTCATTTAGATGGGTGAGAATGCCGATTAAATCCCCCCCCTTTTCAAGTGCGGGTCCGGAAGTTACGGTGAGATCACCCGCCATTTCATTGGCGATGATATATGCGAGGGTTGTTTTTCCTAGACCCGGCGGTCCATGGAAAAGGACATGGTCAATCGGTTCGTTTCTCTGTAAAGCCGCTTCAATGGCAATCTTGAGTGTTTCAACCACCTCCTCCTGCCCGATGTAATCTGAAAGTTGTGACGGCCGTAATGTCAAAATCTCATGCCCCTGGTCAACCTGAAGACAGGATTCGGAAAGGATGCCCTTTCTCTCAATGGCCTTGCTCCCTTCATTATCTGTCATTACGATACCTCGCTATGATAGACCTCTTCAAAAAGTTCTTCAGGGGTTGAAATAGTGCTGTTACGCTTCATGGCCTCTGCAATCATCCGTTTGGCCTCAACAACCCGATAACCAAGTTGGTTGATCAGTACATCTTGTACCTGCATTAAGAAATTTTCCCCGATTGTCGTTTCTTTTTTTTCTGTTTTGCGAATCAATGCAAACTTTTCCATTTTACCGTGGAGTGTCGCAATGATTTTTTGAGCGGTTCGGCTTCCGATGCCTTTCAGTTGTCGAAGCCGATCAATATCTTTTAATTCTATTGCCCTGGCAATTTCACGGACAGGAATATTCAACGCTTTTACCGCTTTGAGAGGACCAATGTCCTCAACTGAAATAAAATATTGAAAGAATTCCTTTTCAACCTCCAGGTTAAAACCGATCAAAACAGGTTTGGGTTGCCTTTCGGTTTGTTGATGGTAAATATAGAGGGAAATTTTGTCCCCAATTTTTTTTGCCTGAAACGATTCCATCACAATCACAGGAAGAAGAACCTCATAACCGATCTGATTGGCCAGGACAAGAATGCGGTCTGTCTCTTTTTTTAAAAGCTTGCCTTCTAAATAACCGATCACCTAATGCTCCCTAAGGGCGAAAGGACCCAGCACCCATGGTTTGTTTTGACTTATATTCAGCATTATGCGTTTTTGGTGTGAGAGTTTTCATAGCGAAACAGCCCGATCAGTGCCAATGCCATCGCATCAGATGCGTGATTGGGCCGGATGGGAACGGTTAGATTTAAGAAATGGCGGACGGCTCTCTCCAGTTGCATCTTACTGGCATTGCCATTTCCGGTCAATGCCTTCTTTGCCTCCCGTACCGGAATCTCAGCAACCTCCACATCCACCTGGCATCCGGCAAGAAGAATAACCCCGGTCACCTTTCCCAATGTGATTCCCGATTTTGGATATTTCTTGAGTGAAAATATATCCTCCACAACCATAATGTCCGGTTTTTCTTGTTTGATAATCTGAAGAAGTTTTGAAAAGATTTGATTAAGGCGGTTAGATAAAGAATCTTCTGTTGAGGTATGGATGCAGCCAAAGGAAAAGCCATCAACTTTCTGTCCAGTTCCTCTGACAATTCCAATTCCGGTTTCAGATAAACCGGGATCTATACCAATGGTCTTGATCATTATCGGCTCTTCATGCGTTTGTGCATAAAGGCTATTTAAATTCCTTTAATTTTTTTATTGCTATTTTCGCCTCATTACTCTGGGGATACTTTTTAATCAGTTCCTTTAAAATCAATCTTGCATTGGCTTTATCTCCGATGTTGAAAAAAGCAAACCCTTGCTTTAACAGGGAAGCTGGCACTTTATTCCCCTTTGGATAATTTTCTATCACTTTCTGGTATTCCAGAATGGCTTTTTCATACCATTTTTCCCGATAATATGTGTCACCGATCCAGAATTGAGCATTGTCGACCCATCCTGACCTGGGATATTTTTTTATTATTTCCAGAAACCCTTCACGCGCGGCCTCAAAATCACCTTGATCAAATGCCTGTTTTGCCAGAGCGTACATTTCATTTTCGGAAAGTTTCTTTTTTTCCTTTCTTTTCGGTTTTTCCCTTGAGTCACGCTTCGATTTGGCATCATAAAGATCAGATTCAATATTGAGATACTGCTCTATTCCTCTGATTCGATTTCTTTGTGAGGTCAGAATTTCCTCCATTTTAGTTATCTGCTCTTCTCTCTTTTGATCTGTCTTCTCAAAAGGTTTTATCTTCTGTTTCATGAAATATTCGGTTTCTTCAAGTTTTCCACGGATAATCTGGATCTCATCTGTAAGCTTATTGATTATGGCACGGATTTCGGCGATCCTGTTTCTGAGATTTTGTTCTTTTTCCTCCCTGGTTTTAATGGCACTGTCCATTCGGGATTTAAGCGATTCGAACTGAACGCTCCGGGCACTTTTCTCACTCTTTTTCTCAAGGTTTGAAATACGCTGTTCCATAATAATGAAATTATCATCGAGAGTGAGAATATCTTGATTGGACGCACAGCCAAAAAACAGACCGGTACATGCTAAAACAAAGATCATATATTTCATGACAAGGATATTCCTTACTTTAAAAAGGGGTCATATAAAAATATATTCGTTGGAAGAGACGGGTAGACGATCACATCCACAAAGCGGCAGCTCTGCTGCCGCTTATTATTCCCTACTGCAAAACATCTTCATTTCCTCAAAAAAAAACAGACCATTTTGCGAGAAACTTGCATAGCACGGAAAAATGGATTCAAAAATTGACAGTCTCATAAAAAGTCGAAATTAGACGGCAAAGTAAAAAGCTTCAAATTCAAGGCGCGCAAATCCTGAGGAATGAGGCGTACTTACAGTACGCTGCAATGACGAAGGATGCAGCGCAACACAGAAGTTGGACTTTTTATGAAGCCGTCAAAATTATTCTATGATAAAGTGCGCACGCCTGTTTTTTGCCCAAGCTTCTTCGTTGCGGCCGGAATCAGTCGGGCGTTCTTCTCCGTAACTCAGCGTGATTAACCGTGAAGCTGAAACGCCGAGATCGATCAAAAACGCCTCTACGCTCTTTGCTCGCCTGTCGCCAAGGGCAAGGTTGTATTCGCTTGTACCCCGTTCATCACAATGGCCTTCGATAACCACTGATCCGCCGGGATTGTTGCGAAGCCATTCTGCCTTTTTTTCTAAAACAGCCTGGGCCATCGGAAGAAGAGCGGAACTATCAAAATCGAAATAGACATCTTCATTTTCAAATCGTTCCTTAGCAGCCATAATTCTTTCTTGTTGTTTAGCTTCTTCCTCCTCCGCCTTCAAACGTTCTTCCTCCAAAACACGCTGTCTTTCCAATTCCTCCTGTTTTGCTTTTTCGGCAGCCTTTTTTGCAGCTTCATCTTCGGCCGGTTGGGTAATGGACGGCTGGGATTTAATTTTCTTTTTTGCACATGAGGCAGTGAACAGCAGACCGGGAATTACAAGCAGCAGAGCTAAACTTATCCATAACTTTTTGTGCATTTTTTCCTCCTTTTCGATTCCAGATATTAAGGATTGATAACTCCTGGTGACCATTTAGGGTTTGTCTGTTCACCCGTCAAGGTGATCAGGCGTCTCTGATCGGTTCCCAATCCAGTCATAACATAAATTCTGGATGGCCCTTCGCGTGTTGAAGCAAAAGCAATGAGACTGCCATCCGGCGACCAGGAGGGCGACTCATTATCCCCTTTATCACGTGTCAATTGAAGCGGACCGCTACCGTCAACCCCTATCACAAAAATATTACTTTGTCCGTTCTCAATCCCTGTATAGGCGATCCGGTCCCCTGTGGGAGACCAACTTGGCGTTGAATTGTGCCGCCCCTTAAATGTCAATCGGTCCACCTGTCCTGAACCGATGTCCTTTATGTAGAGCTGAGGAGTGCCGGACCTTTTGGATACAAACGCCATCTTTTTCCCATCAGGTGACCATGCGGGCGACACATCAATCCCCCTCGTATTGGTCAGTTTCTTAATAATTTTTCCGGTTCCAGTCAACAAATAAATTTCCTGATCATTTGAGAATGAAAGCGTGGCGGCAAGCTCAAACTTTCCGGGAACCCAAGCCGGGGTTATATTTAAACCTTTTTTTGAAATCACGGTGCCACGTTTTTCCTGTAAATTTTTTATGTAAATGTCGGGATTACCCCTTGCATAGGAAGTGTAAGCGAGCCATTTCCCGTCTGATGACCAAGCCGGCGAAAGCGTAATGGCCTTGTTATGGGTAAACTGTTTCGGATAGTACCCGTCAAAATCAGAGATATATATTTCTTTATTCCCGCTGCCTGTGCTGACAAATGCAATTTTACTATTGAAAATTCCCCGATTGCCGGTTAGGTTATGTATGATCTCACTGCAAAATCGGCGTATCATCTTTCTTTGATCCGTCATCCATCCTTTATATCTTTTCCCTACTAGCAGCCGCCCTTTAAATGTATCAAACAGCCGGAGTTCCATTTCGATGATATCTTCTTTCACCAAAAGGCCTCCGGTAACCAGAAGTTCTGCACCGACATCGGTCCAGTTCTTAAAATTGATCCGGTTTGCAACAATCCCGGATTTCTGAGGATCTTCAAGAAAAGCACCACGGTCAAGTGATTTAAAATAGCCCGTAAAGGTGAGTGTTTCTGAAATGAGACGGGATGCGCTCTTTGATATTTTTTTCTCGACTTCCTTATCGGAAAAGGTCTTGAAAAAGGGAACGGCAATGGGAATCTTTTTTAGAAAAGGGTTGTTGATATCGATATAGTCATACTGGGCCAAGCCTAAAACCGGATTGATGAAAAGTATAGATATAATAATCAAAAACAGTATCTCGTTCCGACGAACCCTCATAACAGTTGCCCTGCTCCTTTTTTTGTTTTCACCTTAAACCTGAAGGGGTAAAGTGCAAGCCCACACTGTAAAAATAGCGTAAATATCCTTTAGGTAGTGATGGTAGTGGATTTGACTTCTGAACCGCTTTGTAAGCTGACTCATCAAAATAGGCATTTCCGGATTTTGTCTCAAAAAAAATATCCTTTATCTGGCCATTTTTCATAATTTTAATGACCAGCCATGCCTCCAGATTTGTGCGCCCCCCAGCCAGCTGTTCCGAATAGGCCCAGTTCTTCTGAATCAGGGATGCAATTTCTATTTTATATATATCGATCTGTTCCAGACCCAGTTTTCCGCCAATCCCGATGCCATCGGATTTTCCGGAACCCTGCCTGGGCCCGGTCTTTGCGACTTTATCTTTTAAACGACCAATGGCTTTGGCAAGCGGGTCGGGTCTTGATGCCTCTGCTTTATTTTCGATTCGTTTTATTGCACTTTTGATCACATTTGAAGGCTTGTAAGTCTTTTTTTTCAGAGAGCGTTTTATCTTTTTTTTCTTGGGTGCCAAAGAAACCTTTTTTACAGGTTTCGTTTCCTTTATAATAACAGGTTTGGGTATGATAGCTGGTTTTTGCGGCATTTGGGGGATTGGTTTCTCTTTTTCAATTATCACGGGAGCCTTTGGTATCACGGCGCTAGGCACTTCGTGTCCCGGCGCTTTCTTCGGCATAGGCAATGATACAAGGCTAACATTTACAACCGATGGTGAAAATTTTCTGGCAGGCGTTGGTCCCGGCAAAAATATCAACACACCAAAAATAAAAATATGGCAGATGGCAGATATGGTGCCATTGAAAAACAGCGAGCGAGACTCATTCTCCACTCCGCGAAGAAAATAAGTATGACCCTTTAAACTTTCATTCATAGTCGTTTTGCTGTCTTTGCCTTATTTTTTTTATCTTGCTGAATCGGCTCGGTCACCATGCCCAATTTTTCGACACCCGCCCCTTTTAGCTCAGACATCACCCGAACAACCATCCCATAAGGTATCCTTTTATCTGCTCGCAGGTAAACTTCTCGATCGGTTCGATTCTCAAAGATCTTTCTGAGTTTCTCCTGTAAAAAATCAAACTCAACACGAAAGTCGTTGATGTACAGTTCATTTTCGGTATTTATGGTCACCAGAAGGGGCTCCTTTTCCGACGGAATGGGTTGCAGGGTCGCTTCAGGCAGAGAAACATTTACCCCATGAATCATCATGGGGGCCGTTACCATGAAAATAATCAACAGAACCAGCATCACGTCGACAAAAGGTGTCACATTTATATCAGACATCAACCCATCATTGTTACCCCCTGACATCATTCTCTGTTCTCCCTCATCATCAATAGATCTCGCTCAATAATATTTAAAAAATCTGCGGAAAAGTTTTGAAGTTCAGATTCGATTATCCTTATTTTATGCATAAAATAATTAAAAGCGATAACCGCAGGTATCGCCGCAGCCAACCCGGCAGCGGTTGCGATCAGCGCCTCAGAAATTCCGGGCGCAACTACTGCCAGACTGGCTGACCCGCTGAGGCCGATGCCGTGAAACGAATTCATAATGCCCCATACGGTTCCGAACAATCCAATAAAAGGCGTTGTGTTCCCGGTTGTGGCAAGAAAAGGGACCATCTGCGTCATCCGAGTTGTTTCTGTGGTAATCGCCCTGTGCAATGTCCGTTTAATATTGTCTGTTCCTGCAAATTGAGCGCTCATCGATGGAACGTCCATCCCGGAAGTCTGAGAGGATTGATGGGCCTGTGATGTTGTCTGAGTTAACTTTTTCAGTTCCATATATCCAATGCGGAAAAGCCTTGCAATGGGGCTACCCTGAAACTGCTTTGCCTTTGTAAAAGCTTCTGAAAAATTTCGGCTCTTCCAAAAGAAATCTGCGAAAAACGCCGACTCCTTAAATGCCGTCCTGATGAATCGATATTTGATAATGATGATCGCCCACGATGTGATAGAGAAAAAAAGGAGCAGAAGAAGCACAAATTGAACCATCAGGCTGGCATTTGCGATCATGTAGAAGAAGTCAATCTGTTGAAGGGGCATTCAATAACTCCGTTTCTGTTTAATTTTTTCTAATAATTTCTAATAATATTAGTAGGTTATAAAATTTGAAACTTGATTCTGAATATTATTTATTATATGAACTTTATCATGGTGTCAAGAAATTTGACTTTTATTTTACAATCTGAAAGGATGAAAATATCTAAAAGTGGCTGAAATTGTACAGAGATGTTGAGAAAATAAAAACAGGCAAAACCTTGCCATGAAAGCACGATGAGAACTGCGATGAGTGGATGATGGATTCACGAATTATATTGACAGAATTACCGGAAATCACTAGAAGAGTTTCAAAAGCCATTTTGGTTTTTTAAAGATTATTTTAAAATAATTTAAATTTATATCCGGTTATATCCGGCGTCAATGCAAAGTAAAAAGATGCAATGGACCGCAAGTATGTTTTGGAGTTCTATCGGAAAAAAATTGTTGATGGCCATCACCGGCTTTTGTTTTTGCGGATTTTTGATAATCCATCTTTTCGGAAATCTGCTGCTTTATAGTGGAAAAGAGGCCTTTAACGCCTATTCTGAAAGCCTCTATTCACTGGGTCCGATAATTAGGTTTGTAGAGTTGGGGCTTCTCTTTTTCGCTGTTATACATGTTATCACCGGTGCCACTCTTTTTTTTCAAAATCTGAAAGCCAGGCCGGTTCGGTACATTGTCAATAAACGCGCAGGAGGCCGAACAATTGGGTCAGCCACCATATCGTATACCGGCTTTTTGCTTTTGATTTTTATTATTTTTCATCTGGTAAATTTTCATTTTGCAGATAAAACCTCCGCCACAATTTATCAAATCGTATCGAGTACATTTACAACACCTGTATATGTGGCAATTTATATCGCCGCGGTGATCGTCACCGCCATCCATATCCGCCATGGGTTTTGGAGTGCCTTTCAGACTATCGGTGCCAACCACCCCAAATATATGCCCGCTATCCGGGTAATCAGTATCCTATTTTCAATCATCCTCGGGATAGGTTTTGGTTCTATTCCAATCTATATGTCTTTGACCGGCTAAAAGGAAAAAATATGCTGCTTGATGCAAAAATCCCCGGAGGTCCTCTCACCGGGAAG
>DRHF01000197.1 GCA_011049715.1 Desulfobacterales bacterium | reverse complement strand
TGGAAGTGTTTGCCGAACTGCACACCATTTGCCAGTTCGAAAAAGACTCCAAACCGTACCTGCCCATGATTTTAGCCGGACAGAACAACCTGATCGACAAGCTCTCCTACCGCTCTTCCCAACCGCTGGCATCCAGGATCGTGGCCCGGAGTCATCTCCAGGCAACCAGTCTCGATGGAATGAAAACCTACCTTGAGCATCATCTGACTATTGCCGGGATCGAACACAACCTGTTTGATCAAACCGCTCTGACCGCTATCCATCAGGGCTCTGGAGGACTGTTTAGAAAAGCAAACCACTTGGCAAGAGGTTCGCTTATCGCTGCCGCTGCCAAACAAAAATCCATGGTCGCTGCCGAGCATGTGCAACTGGCCGCTACGGAAATCTTTTAATCAACTATGTGTTAAGGAGGATCTTATGATGAATCGCCATGAAAAATGGGAGCATGAACAAAACTTGGATGAAATTGTTGACAGGCTCAGTGAGTTACTGGCCAGCATCTTGCTAATGAGTGTTAAACAGATCAACGAGCAATATTTGCCTCTGAAAAAACGATTGGAAGCAAATCAACCTGAAGATATCCCATTCTAAAAAAAAGCCGGGTCCGGTTAGCTCGATCGGGCTCGGCTAATCAAATCTGAAAATGTTTTCTACTGGTCAAAATAATCAGAATTTTTTGGTTAATTTATTCCGGAAATCAACACCCGGGTTCTGGAAGCGGGAGGCATCTCCACGGTAACCTACACCAATGCTCGGGACATCGCTGCCAGCGTCGGCAACCCGCGGCAGATTTTTCTCAACTATCCTCTGGGCAACCCGGCGGGGCGGCCTCATGACGCGGATAATCAGCGTGACGTGCTGCGCGGGGGGCTGAAGTTATTGGAGGAGGCTGACAAGCCGGGGATCATTGTCGATCTGCCCTACGTGTGGTCCGAGAGCAAGGCGTGGATGGAAAAATTCATGACCGATGAGCAGCCTTTCACTTCCGAAGAGACGGAAGTCAGGCGGCAGGAATTGCTACAAAAAGCTCGGGAACAAAAGACCAAGCAGCTGCATTAGCAGTGCGCCGCCGCGCTCTGAAGAACCCTCTTGTGGGGCGCGCTTCGAAGTGGTGCGGGATGGCGGCGGCTCCCCATCAACGAAAATACAAGGATGCAATCATGAGCGATCGGCAAATCACGCTTTATTCACAACCCTTCTGAGGCCCCTGTACGGCACTGGCAGAGGATCTGACCAGCAAAGGGGTGGAATTCACCAATAAAGATATCATGATCGATGATGAAGCCCGAAACGAGTTGCTCAACCTGGGCGTTCGATCCACACCCGCCTTGGTTGTGGATGGCGAGGTGGTGACAGGGTTCGACAAGGCTCGTATCGACGCATTGCTGAACCTCTGACCGCCGCGGAACTGAGGCAGG
This sequence comes from Desulfobacterales bacterium, assembly GCA_011049715.1. Classification (GTDB taxonomy): domain Bacteria; phylum Desulfobacterota; class Desulfobacteria; order Desulfobacterales; family UBA2156; genus UBA2156. Next base: position 3,079 of record DRHF01000197.1, on the reverse strand, counting down.
GATAAATGCCGCCGTTCCCGGCAACACGGCTGCCGATCTGGGCGCCCCGATCAATAAAATCAATAACTTAGGCCTCTCTTCAGAGAGGCTTTTTTGTTACTGAAGGGTTATTTTATTCCCCTTTATTTTTTTTGCTATTTGACCGGCCAATGTTGTCTTGCCACACTGGCGTGGTCCCAGAATCGCTACAGCCGGATTGTTTTGTAACCGTCTCTTGATCGTACCAGCGAGCTATCTGTATGTTTTTCCTTGCATATTTGAAGTTTATATTCAAATTTGAGAGAAAATTAAAGAAAAAGAGCAAGTTAAGTTCGTATTAGGTAAATTATATTTGTGGGCCCCCTCCCCCATTCTACCTCTCTAATGCAGCTTCAATGGAAACAGAAAAGGAAAAAAAATTATTGATATATTTCATTTTAAAATTTGATTTTTAATGCATTTGGGAGGACAGTGAAGGTAAAGGCATCAGAAGACCAACCTTCATTCCCATCGATTTGGTTAAACAGCGGATGCGCCAACTTTATGGTCGCTCGCTCTCCATGGCAATAATAGCCGGTCCGGTTGCCGATGGTGAGTGAGGCTGCTGCTCCAACCATGCACTTAAAGAGCCCTGAATTTACCCAGCGGATATGCAGTTGCTGGTCGTCAAATCGGGCTTCTGGCATCATATTTGCCCCAAAGCCATAGTAAGGTTGCTTGACCACCATCAGGCTCAAAAGATTTTTTACCTTAAAATTTGTGCCATCTACGGTAATCGTGGCGGCAGCGCGTTTATATGTTTTAAAATATGCGTGAATCACGGATTTGATATAGGTTTTGATTCCAGTGGCGCCTTGGGCAATGTATCGGTCCCGGAGCCGGATGATTGTTCCTTCGATTCCCACCGATGTCATGAACGCACGTTTTTTTCCATCACAATCGATCAGGTCGTATCGATGTATGCCACCTTCTTTGATTCGCATTGAAATATCAGCCAGGTTCCCTTTGTAATTAAGCGCATACCGCATCGCGTTGCCGGTACCCAACGGAAGATAAGCGACTGGCACCTGGGCGGTGTCGATAGCATTAATGATATCGGAAAGCGTTCCATCCCCTCCAGCAATGACGAGGACATCACAATGGTTGATAAGCTCCTGTGCACACAGACATAGATCTTCGGCTGTGTCGGTATCCAGTCCAAAGATTTCTGAATCTAAAATCGCTGCAGCTTCCGCCAGAATGGACAGCTTCATGTCAGCGGTCATATTACCCGAGGCAGGATTTGTAATAATCGCATAACGCATTTCATTCATCATTATATGCCAAAGAATTTTTATTTGACACTTAAAAACAGGAATGTCAGGCTATAAATCCATCAAATTTTGGTCTGAATTTAGAGGATATCACAGGTTTCTTACAACCTGAGGTACTCTCATTATACATGAAATCGACTGATATTTGGTTTTGGCAAAATAAATCCGTAATTTGGATGTTTGAGAGGCACAAAACAAAGCAATTTTATAAAATAAAATCATAACGGCCTTCCATTAATCTCGCCAATTCATCACATCATTTACGATACCTAGTTCAATGATTATTCATAATGTTGTTCATCTAAGAAGAAACTTATAACCGTGTAAAAATATTTTGACTTTAGTACCACTTTGTGGTATATTAAACTGTATAATCGACGAAAATTTATCTTTGAAAAACATATACAATTTTCCCTAATGGAGGTGGCGCTATGAAAAGGTTAATAATTATTTCTTTATTAGGTGCATTATTGTTTCTGATCCCCGTGATTTCCTCAGCTGATACCATTGAAATTACGATTGGAGATTTTTTCTTCACTCCATCAACTGTGACCGTTACTCAGGGAGATACTTTGAAATGGACAAACAAAGGAACAATGATCCATACTGTCAAAAGCGGACAGAATTGCACTCCGGATGGCAGATGGGGCTCAAATATTTTATCGCCAGGTGATTCCTTTTCAATGACATTTGATGAAACAGGAACATTCCCTTACATCTGCGATGTGACTATACATTGTGAGGTATATGGAATGGCAGGAAAGATAATTGTTGATGAAGATGACGACGGTGAAATCGAAAACCCGATCCCAGAGCCGATCCGGAAAGGGGACATTCCGATAAGGCTTGAAACCGTAGCAACCGGTCTGACTGCGCCCAATTGGGGAACGTTCGCACCGGGTCATCCTGATCGTTTATTTGTCACTGATCAGGTTGGAATCCTTTGGGCCATTCAGCTGGATACAGGGGAAAAGAGGGTTTTTCTAGATGTCAGCAATCGACTTGTGGAACTTGGCATTTTCGGGCCGGGGACATTCGATGAGCGTGGCCTGCTGGGCGTTGCTTTCCATCCTGACTATGTCACGAACGGTCTGCTTTACACCTATACATCACAGCCGGTAGATGGTCCAGCTGATTTTTCCACCATGCCTTCTGGCGTGGCTGCAAATCACCAGAGCGTAATTACAGAATGGAACGTCCCTGACCCAACTGATCCTGATTCGGTTGTCGACCCCAACAGCGCTCAGGAGCTGCTACGCATCGATCAACCACAGTTCAACCATGACGGAGGCGCTCTGAATTTCGGACCTGACAAAATGCTCTATATTTCTCTTGGGGACGGTGGTGGCGCTGACGATGTGGATGGACAAGTTTTTTTAGGTACGCCCATGGTCGGACATGGCCAAGGCAACGGTCAAGACCCCGGCAACGTACTGGGCACCATCCTGCGTATCGACCCGTTCGGGTCGAACTCAACCAATGGAAATTATGGGATTCCCAATAACAATCCCTTCATTGGCCGGGCCGGTTTTGTCGATGAAATCTTAGCCTATGGTTTCCGCAACCCATTTCGTTTTTCTTTCGACTCAGCCAATGGCAGTTTATATGTCGGCGATGTCGGACAAAATAAAATTGAAGAAGTCGATCTTGTGACCTCAGGCGGAAACTATGGTTGGAACCTTAAAGAGGGCACGTTTTGCTTCGATCCTGACAATGGCGATCCTGGCTTCGTTTTTAAGTGTAACTCAGAGCCTCCAGGCTTGAATGACCCGATCGCTCAATACGAC